>NZ_AEJZ01000021.1:0-23829 GCF_000208525.1 Escherichia sp. TW14182 | reverse complement strand
AATAGCCAGTGGACAGCGCGCTTTGATTACAGCTACAGCCAGGATAAATACAGCGATAATCAAGCTCGCGTTACCGCGTATGATGCAACGACAGGAACACTGACACGGCGTGTTGATGCAACTCAGGGATCTACCCAGCGTATGCATTCTACTCGTGCGGATCTGCAAGGGAATGTTGATATTGCTGGATTCTATAATGAAATTTTGAGTGGGGTGTCATATGAATATTATGATCTTCTGCGCACAGATATGATTCGCTGTAAAAACGCTAAAGATTTCAATATTTATAATCCTGTTTATGGCAATACCAGCAAATGCACAACGGTCTCGGCGTCGGACAGCGATCAGACGATCAAACAGGAGAGCTACTCAGCGTACGCACAGGACGCACTCTATCTGACCGATAACTGGATTGCCGTCGCCGGGATCCGCTATCAGTATTACACACAGTATGCGGGTAAAGGCCGCCCTTTTAATGTCAATACTGACAGTCGCGATGAACAATGGACTCCCAAACTGGGGTTGGTCTACAAACTGACGCCATCGGTATCCTTATTTGCTAATTATTCGCAAACATTTATGCCGCAATCGTCAATTGCCAGCTACATTGGCGATCTTCCACCGGAATCATCTAATGCTTACGAAGTCGGGGCAAAATTCGAGCTGTTCGATGGTATAACCGCAGATATTGCGCTGTTTGATATCCATAAACGTAACGTCTTGTATACCGAAAGTATTGGTGACGAAACCATCGCCAAAACGGCAGGCCGAGTTCGTTCAAGAGGGGTAGAGGTCGACCTTGCGGGAGCATTAACTGAAAATATTAATATAATTGCCAGCTACGGCTATACCGATGCTAAGGTTCTGGATGATCCTGATTATGCAGGAAAACCATTGCCGAATGTTCCTCGTCATACCGGTTCGCTATTCCTGACCTATGACATTCACAACATGCCAGGCAATAACACACTGACGTTTGGCAGTGGCGGACATGGCGTAAGCCGTCGTTCGGCAACCAATGGGGCTGACTATTATCTGCCAGGCTATTTCGTTGCCGATGCCTTCGCCGCATACAAAATGAAATTGCAGTATCCGGTCACTCTGCAATTAAACGTCAAAAACCTGTTTGATAAAACGTATTACACCTCTTCCATCGCCACAAATAATCTGGGCAACCAGATTGGCGATCCTCGTGAAGTGCAATTCACGGTGAAAATGGAGTTTTGATAAAAAAGCCCGGTATACGATTGTATACCGGGCTATGTTTTATTCTCCTGACGGGAGGATTATCAGACCTCAATCTCCGCCATATCGCCTTTCTCTTGCAACCAGTTACGGCGGTCTTCCGAGCGTTTCTTCGCCAGCAGCATGTCCATCATCGCGTCAGTACGCTGATCGTCTTCATCATCAATGGTTAACTGCACCAGACGGCGAGTATTCGGATCAAGCGTAGTTTCGCGCAATTGCATCGGGTTCATTTCCCCCAGCCCTTTAAAACGCTGAACGTTCGGCTTGCCTTTCTTGCGTTTTAATTGCTCAAGTACGCCCTCTTTCTCTTCTTCTGTCAGCGCGTAATAGACCTCTTTACCCAGATCAATACGGTAGAGCGGTGGCAGAGCAACGTAAACGTGACCATGTTTCACTAGCGTGCGGAAGTGTTTTACAAACAGCGCGCAGAGCAGCGTGGCAATGTGCAGGCCATCGGAGTCCGCATCCGCGAGGATACAGATCTTGCCGTAACGTAGCTGGCTAAGATCATCGCTGTCAGGATCAATACCGATCGCAACCGAAATATCGTGCACTTCCTGCGAGGCCAGTACTTCATCGGAAGAGACTTCCCAGGTGTTAAGGATCTTACCTTTCAACGGCATGATCGCCTGATATTCACGATCGCGCGCCTGCTTGGCGGATCCGCCTGCGGAGTCCCCTTCCACGAGGAACAGTTCGGTACGGTTAAGATCCTGCGCAGTACAGTCAGCCAGTTTGCCAGGCAGCGCCGGGCCGCTGGTCAGCTTTTTACGTACCACTTTTTTGGCGGCACGCATACGACGCTGGGCGCTGGAAATCGCCATCTCAGCAAGTAGTTCCGCCGCCTGGACGTTCTGGTTCAGCCACAGGGTGAAGGCATCTTTAACCACGCCAGAAACGAATGCCGCACATTGACGCGAAGAGAGACGCTCTTTGGTCTGCCCGGCAAACTGCGGATCCTGCATTTTTACTGACAACACATATGCGCAGCGATCCCAGATATCTTCCGCCGACAGTTTCACGCCGCGCGGCAGAATGTTGCGGTATTCGCAAAACTCACGCATCGCATCCAGCAAGCCCTGACGCAGACCGTTAACGTGCGTACCGCCCTGCATCGTTGGGATCAGGTTGACGTAGCTTTCGGTCAGCAGTTCACCGCCTTCCGGTAGCCACAGTAGCGCCCAGTCAACCGCTTCAGTATCGCCAGCGAAATTACCGATAAACGGTTTTTCCGGCAGTGTCGGTAAACCGTTTACCGCTTCCGCCAGGTAATCGTTCAGACCGTCCTGATAGCACCAGCGTTGCTCAGTGTTGTTGATCTCATCTTTAAAGGTGATCTCAACGCCGGGGCACAGTACTGCTTTGGCTTTCAGTACATGTGTAAGCCGGGAAACAGAAAAGCGCGGGCTGTCAAAGAAGGTTTCATCCGGCCAGAAGTGCACGCTGGTGCCGGTATTGCGTTTACCGCAAGTGCCGACGACCTGCAAATCCTGTACCTTTTCGCCATTTTCAAACGCGATGTTATAAATCTGGCCATCGCGGCGCACGTTGACTTCTACGCGCTTCGACAAGGCGTTAACCACCGAAATCCCCACGCCATGCAGGCCGCCAGAGAACTGGTAATTTTTGTTAGAGAATTTACCGCCTGCGTGCAGACGGCAAAGAATCAGTTCAACCGCCGGTACACCCTCTTCAGGGTGAATATCCACCGGCATCCCGCGACCATCGTCAATCACTTCTAACGACTGGTCAGCATGTAAAATTACATCCACGCGTTTTGCGTGACCCGCCAGTGCTTCATCGACACTGTTATCAATAACTTCTTGCCCCAAATGGTTAGGGCGAGTGGTATCGGTATACATCCCCGGACGGCGGCGAACCGGCTCAAGCCCGGTGAGTACCTCAATGGCATCAGCGTTATAAGTTTGCGTCATGGTTTAAGTTAGCAATTCGAGTTGATCGTCAGAGATGGTGCAGACCAAGAAAATCGACGATCGGGTTGAAATAATCTTCGAAGCCCGTGAATGCGTGGTTGCCGCCTTCTATTACAGTCTGGCGGCAGGAAGCGTAGTACGCCACCGCCTGGCGGTAATCCAGCACTTCATCTCCCGTCTGTTGCAGCAGCCAGATAAGATCCGGCGCTTCCAGCGGGTCAATCTGCATGACTTTGAGATCGTAAATATGGCGTGACTCTAGCACATATTGCTGCCCGGTGTAGGGGTTCTCGTTCTGACCGAGATAGTCTGTTAGCAATTCAAACGGGCGCACCGCCGGGTTTACCACCACTGCGGGCAGCATAAAACATTGCGACAACCAGGTGGCGTAGTAACCCCCCAGTGATGAACCGACGATACCCAGCGAATCGCCGCCATGTTCCAGGACAATGGATTCCAGCAGTTCTGCCGCATCGGAAGGATACGGCGGCAACTGCGGAATAATCATCTCAACGTCAGGGTGATGTTCCGCCAGCCAGTTTTTCAACAAGCTCGCTTTTGCAGAACGCGGCGAGCTGTTGAAACCGTGTAAATAAAGAAGCGTAGACATCAGTAACCTTCTGAAGCGGTATCAGGTTGGAAACGCGTGTCCGCAAGGCGGTGCACTTCGGTAGTCAGCGTGCCATCAGCATGTAACTCCAGCGTACGCCAGCCGGGAGCAATGGTGTCCAGCGTGAAGTTGGAACAGTGTGGTTTAAATTGTACACAGGTCGACGGCGTTGCCATCAGGCGGCGCCCGTTCCAGTCGAGATCGAGTTCCTGATGAATATGACCACACAGCAGATATTTGACGTGCGGAAACTTCGCCAGCACATTATCCAGTTCACCTGCGTTACGCAGACTGTGTTGGTCGAGCCAGCTACAGCCTGCAGGCAGCGGATGATGGTGCAGTAGCAGCAACGTATGGCGCTCTGGCGCATCAGACAGCTTACGCTCCAGCCAATCAAGCTGAAACTCGCTCAATTCGCCGTGCGGTACGCCAAACACCTGGCTATCCAGCAGCAAGATTTGCCATTGCTCACCGATAAACACACGCTTCGCCGGGGAAATACCCGCATCCTGTAACGCGCTGTACATCGCAGGCTGGAAATCATGGTTTCCCGGCAGCCAGACGCAGGGCGCACGAAAGCTTGCGATGCCTTCCGCAAAGTGCAGATAGGCCGCAGCAGTTTGATCCTGCGCTAAATCACCTGTCGCGACAATCAGGTCGAATTCGTGCTGGTGTGGACGAATCGCCTCCAGCACAGCCTGGTAGCTCTCCCAGGTGTTTACCCCCAACAGGGCTTCGTGCTTTTGTGCAAACAGGTGAGTGTCGGTAATTTGTAAAATCCTGACTCTGGCCTCACCAGCCAGAGGAAGGGTTAACAGGCTTTCCAAATGGTGTCCTTAGGTTTCACGACGCTAATAAACCGGAATCGCCATCGCTCCATGTGCTAAACAGTATCGCAACCAATCCGCTAAAAACTGATTAATTTGATGCTTTTCGTCGCGTTGATGCAACTTTTTATTAGGATAATCATACCGCGCTTTGAAGCGAAAAATCTGCTGGCTTGAACACACTTCAGCCACCATCGCGTCATGATACAGACGCACCGTCATTGACGGAAGGCTCCAGTAACTGATCGCAGGCGCAGTCTGTTCTATTGTCACCAGGGTAGTGTATCGGGTCGATTCCACTATCGTTAGCCGATAATGTGCGTTTGCCACCTGATAGCTTATAGTTTCGCCGGGTGCATCATTGCGCGGTAACAAACGGCGCAATTGTGAAAAGTTCATCTCGCACAGGCGCATCATTTCAGGAAAGTCAGGTGTGTAACGCTTCATTTATGCCCACTCATTTTTTAACGCTTGATGATGCAGTTGCAGCCATTGCAAAGCGATGACTGACGCTGCGTTGTCGATTTTCCCCTCTTCTACCCACTGGTAGGCCTGTTCCCGGCTTACCACATGAACGCGAATATCTTCGTTTTCATCAGCCAGACCGTGAATACCGCTTGCGGTCGTGGCGTCCACTTCGCCCACCATAATTGACGAACGCTCACTGGTGCCGCCTGGGCTTGCCAGGAAACTTAACACCGGTTTGGTTCGTTTGACTATCAGCCCCGCCTCTTCAATCGCTTCGCGTCGGGCGACATCTTCCACACTTTCCCCCTCTTCAATCATCCCGGCAACCATTTCCAGTAGCCAGGGCGTTTCGCTGGTGTCATACGCGGCAATCCGTATCTGCTCAATCAACACGACTTCATCACGCACTGGGTCAAAGGGTAGCAAGACTGCGGCGTGACCGCGCTCAAAAATTTCTCTGCGGACTTCATGACTCATTTGCCCGTTGAATAGACGATGACGAAACCTATAAAGATCTAATGAAAAAAAGCCGCGATAAAGTGTTTCTCGTGCAATAATTTCTACATCGTTTTTGCCAAATGTAACGGGCAGGTTGTCTGGCTTAAGCATGGTTAATGTCCTGGCACTAATAGTGAATTAAATGTGAATTTCAGCGACGTTTGACTGCCGTTTGAGCAGTCATGTGTTAAATTGAGGCACATTAATGCCCTATGGCACGTAACGCCAACCTTTTGCGGTAGCGGCTTCTGCTAGAATCCGCAATAATTTTACAGTTTGATCAGCGCTAAATACTGCTTCACCACAAGGAATGCAAATGAAGAAATTGCTCCCCATTCTTATCGGCCTGAGCCTTTCTGGGTTCAGTACGTTGAGCCAGGCCGAGAACCTGATGCAAGTTTATCAGCAAGCACGCCTTAGTAACCCGGAATTGCGTAAGTCTGCCGCCGATCGTGATGCTGCCTTTGAAAAAATTAATGAAGCGCGCAGTCCATTACTGCCACAGCTAGGTTTAGGTGCAGATTACACCTATAGCAACGGCTACCGCGACGCGAACGGCATCAACTCTAACGCAACCAGTGCATCCCTGCAGTTGACTCAGTCCATTTTCGATATGTCGAAATGGCGGGCGCTGACCTTGCAGGAAAAGGCTGCCGGTATTCAGGACGTCACCTATCAGACCGATCAACAAACCTTGATCCTCAACACTGCGACCGCTTATTTCAACGTGTTGAATGCTATTGACGTGCTTTCCTATACCCAGGCGCAAAAAGAAGCGATCTACCGTCAGTTAGATCAAACCACCCAACGTTTTAACGTGGGTCTGGTGGCGATCACCGACGTGCAGAACGCCCGCGCACAGTACGATACCGTGCTGGCGAACGAAGTGACCGCACGTAACAACCTCGACAATGCCGTTGAACAACTGCGTCAGATCACCGGTAATTACTATCCGGAACTGGCGGCCCTGAATGTCGAAAACTTCAAAACCGACAAACCACAGCCGGTTAACGCGCTGCTGAAAGAAGCAGAAAAACGCAACCTGTCGCTGTTACAGGCACGTTTGAGCCAGGATCTGGCGCGCGAGCAAATTCGCCAGGCGCAGGATGGTCACTTACCGACGCTGGATTTAACGGCTTCTACCGGGATTTCTGACACCTCTTATAGCGGTTCGAAAACCCGTGGAGCGAACAGTGCCCAGTATGACGACAGCAATATGGGTCAGAACAAAGTGGGTCTGAGCTTCTCGCTGCCGATTTATCAGGGCGGGATGGTTAACTCGCAGGTGAAACAGGCACAGTACAACTTTGTCGGTGCCAGCGAACAACTGGAAAGCGCACACCGTAGCGTCGTGCAAACCGTGCGTTCCTCTTTCAACAACATTAATGCATCTATCAGTAGCATTAACGCTTACAAACAAGCCGTTGTTTCCGCCCAAAGCTCATTAGACGCGATGGAAGCGGGCTACTCGGTCGGTACGCGTACCATTGTTGATGTGTTGGACGCCACCACTACGCTGTACAACGCCAAACAAGAACTGGCAAATGCGCGTTATAACTACCTGATTAACCAGTTGAATATTAAATCAGCTCTGGGTACGTTGAACGAGCAGGATCTGCTGGCACTAAACAATGCGCTGAGCAAACCGGTTTCTACTAATCCGGAAAACGTTGCGCCGCCAACGCCAGAACAGAATGCTATTGCTGATGGCTATGCGCCTGATAGCCCGGCACCAGTTGTTCAGCAAACATCCGCACGCACTACCAACAGTAACGGTCATAACCCTTTCCGTAACTGATGACGACGACGGGGCTTCGGCCCCGTCTGAACGTAAGGCAACGTAAAGATACGGGTTATCTGCCGCATTCTTCCCCCTTCTCGCTTCAATTTCGACCAGCCATCCTCTATTCTGATGGGTATTTACCACTGGTCCCGGAAGACAAAAATGAAACGGACAAAATCCATACGCCACGCATCGTTCCGCAAAAACTGGAGCGCACGCCATCTGACACCTGTTGCTCTCGCGGTTGCCACTGTTTTTATGCTGGCAGGCTGTGAAAAGAGTGATGAAACAGTGTCTCTGTATCAAAATGCTGATGATTGTTCAGCGGCAAACCCAGGCAAAAGTGCAGAATGCACCACTGCGTACAATAATGCGCTGAAAGAAGCGGAACGTACTGCGCCGAAATACGCCACCCGTGAAGACTGTGTTGCTGAATTTGGCGAAGGTCAATGCCAGCAGGCACCTGCTCAGGCTGGCATGGCGCCAGAAAACCAGGCGCAGGCTCAGCAATCCAGCGGTAGCTTCTGGATGCCGCTGATGGCCGGTTACATGATGGGACGTCTGATGGGCGGCGGCGCGGGCTTTGCGCAACAACCGCTGTTCTCTTCGAAAAACCCGGCCAGCCCGGCTTACGGCAAATACACTGATGCCACCGGTAAAAACTATGGCGCAGCCCAGCCAGGCCGCACCATGACCGTACCGAAAACAGCCATGGCGCCGAAACCAGCCACCACCACCACCGTTACCCGTGGCGGCTTTGGTGAATCTGTTGCCAAACAAAGCACCATGCAGCGTAGCGCAACCGGCACTTCCTCTCGTTCAATGGGCGGCTGATACCGATGGAAAGAGTCAGTATTACCGAGCGCCCGGACTGGCGCGAGAAAGCTCACGAGTACGGTTTCAATTTCCATACCATGTACGGTGAGCCGTACTGGTGTGAAGATGCTTACTACAAATTGACCCTCGCCCAGGTTGAAAAGCTGGAAGAGGTCACCGCTGAACTACACCAGATGTGCCTGAAAGTGGTGGAAAAAGTGATCGCCAGCGACGAGCTGATGACCAAATTCCGCATTCCAAAACACACCTGGAGTTTTGTGCGTCAGTCATGGCTGACGCACCAGCCATCGCTTTATTCGCGTCTTGATCTGGCGTGGGATGGCACTGGCGAACCTAAACTTCTGGAAAATAACGCCGATACGCCAACGTCACTATACGAGGCGGCGTTCTTTCAGTGGATCTGGTTGGAAGATCAGCTTAACGCGGGCAACCTGCCGGAAGGCAGCGACCAGTTTAACAGTCTGCAAGAAAAGCTCATTGACCGTTTTGTCGAGTTGCGTGAGCAGTACGGCTTTCAGTTGCTGCATCTCACCTGCTGTCGCGACACAGTGGAAGATCGTGGCACCATTCAGTATTTGCAGGACTGCGCGACCGAAGCTGAAATCGCTACTGAATTCCTCTACATCGACGATATCGGTTTAGGCGAAAAAGGTCAGTTCACGGATTTGCAGGATCAGGTCATCGCTAACCTGTTCAAACTGTATCCGTGGGAATTTATGCTGCGCGAAATGTTCTCCACTAAACTTGAAGATGCTGGCGTGCGTTGGCTGGAACCGGCGTGGAAGAGCATTATCTCCAACAAGGCGCTTCTGCCGCTGCTGTGGGAGATGTTCCCGAATCACCCGAACCTGCTGCCCGCTTATTTTGCGGAAGATGATCATCCGCAAATGGAAAAATATGTGGTTAAACCGATCTTCTCCCGTGAAGGCGCAAACGTGTCGATCATTGAGAACGGTAAAACCATTGAAGCAGCGGAAGGTCCGTATGGCGAAGAAGGGATGATTGTTCAGCAATTCCATCCACTACCGAAATTTGGCGACAGTTATATGCTGATTGGAAGTTGGCTGGTGAACGATCAACCTGCCGGAATTGGGATTCGTGAAGACCGAGCATTAATCACCCAGGACATGTCACGGTTTTATCCGCATATTTTCGTTGAATAATACTGTTCAAAATTGCCCCGTTTACTGGGGCAATTTATTATAATCCGCAAATCATCACTCCCACCTATATATAATCAACTACATCTATCACCTTTATTTAACATTAATTCCTAATTTAATATTAGATCGTCATATGTAAGCGATATTGTAATTAAATTAACTAATAAAACCACATAGTAACTTGTTGTTTTATATGTTTATTTATAACTTTTATTGCACCAAAAATAGATTTAATAATTAAAAAACAATGTCGCTGGGATCACACTACACAATATTGAATATTGTTATTGATATATTGCCCCCCTAGTATCGACTAAAAGAAAATATTTGTTACAGAGAAATACAAAAATCTAAATCAAGTAAAAAAGTATTTATAACAACTATTAGAAATACAATTTCATTCATCAAATGAATTTATTAGCACCATCTCAACAGTCGATATTCATCATTATTATATATTTGCGTTATATAAGGAGATATATCCATGTTTGATAAATATAGAAAAACTCTGGTAGCCGGAGCTGTGGCGATAACTCTGGGTTTGTCAGCATCAGGGGTGATGGCAGCAGGTTTTAAACCTGCACCACCTGCCGGGCAACTCGGCGCAGTCATCGTTGATCCCTACGGTAATGCTCCTCTGACTGCTGTGGTTGATTTAGATAGCCATGTCATTTCTGACGTCAAAGTTACCGTCCACGGGAAAGGCGAAAAAGGCGTTGAAATCAGCTATCACGTGGGTCAGGAGTCACTAAAAACTTACGATGGTGTACCGATTTTTGGTCTTTACCAGAAATTTGCTAACAGAGTAACCGTTGAGTGGAAAGAAAACGGTAAGGCCATGAAAGATGATTACGTGGTGCAGACTTCCGCCATCGTCAATAATTACATGGATAACCGCTCCATCTCCGACCTACAGCAAACCAAAGTTGTTAAAGTCGCGCCAGGTTTTGAAGACCGCCTCTATCTGGTTAATACCCATACCTTTACTGCGCAAGGTTCCGACCTCCACTGGCATGGTGAGAAAGATAAAAATGCCGGGATCCTCGATGCGGGTCCGGCAACCGGCGCACTGCCTTTTGATATCGCGCCATTCACCTTTATCGTCGATACCGAAGGTGAATACCGCTGGTGGCTGGATCAAGACACCTTCTACGATGGTCGTGACCGCGATATCAACAAGCGTGGTTATCTGATGGGCATCCGCGAAACGCCACGCGGCACCTTTACCGCAGTACAGGGTCAGCACTGGTACGAGTTCGACATGATGGGTCAGGTGCTGGAAGATCATAAACTGCCGCGCGGATTCGCTGACGCCACTCATGAATCCATTGAGACGCCAAATGGCACGGTACTGTTGCGCGTAGGTAAGAGTAACTATCGTCGCGATGACGGCGTACACGTCACCACCATTCGTGACCATATCCTCGAAGTCGATAAATCTGGTCGCGTTGTCGATGTATGGGATCTGACGAAGATCCTCGATCCGAAACGCGATGCACTGCTCGGCGCGCTGGATGCAGGTGCAGTTTGCGTTAACGTTGACCTTGCCCATGCAGGACAACAGGCAAAACTGGAACCAGATACACCGTTTGGCGACGCTCTGGGTGTAGGGCCAGGCCGTAACTGGGCGCACGTTAATTCCATCGCTTATGACGCAAAAGATGACTCAATTATTCTCTCCTCTCGTCATCAGGGCGTAGTGAAGATTGGTCGTGATAAGCAAGTGAAATGGATCCTTGCGCCATCGAAAGGCTGGGAAAAACCACTGGCTAGCAAGCTGCTGAAACCAGTTGATGCTAACGGTAAACCTATTACGTGTAACGAAAACGGTCTGTGTGAAAACTCGGACTTCGATTTTACCTACACCCAACATACCGCCTGGATTTCCAGTAAAGGTACGCTCACTATCTTTGATAATGGCGACGGTCGCCATCTGGAACAACCTGCCTTACCAACCATGAAATATTCCCGCTTTGTGGAATATAAGATTGATGAGAAGAAAGGCACCGTTCAGCAAGTTTGGGAATACGGTAAAGAACGTGGCTACGATTTCTATAGCCCAATCACCTCTATCATTGAATATCAAGCCGACCGCAACACCATGTTTGGCTTCGGTGGTTCTATTCATTTGTTCGATGTCGGGCAGCCAACCGTCGGTAAGTTGAACGAAATAGATTACAAAACCAAAGAAGTGAAAGTGGAAATCGACGTGCTGTCTGATAAACCCAACCAGACTCACTATCGTGCGCTGTTAGTCCGTCCACAGCAGATGTTTAAATAATTAAGAAGGGAATAAAAAATGTCGAAATTAGGGATCTCATCACTGTTTAAAAGTGTACTGCTGACCGCAGCTCTGGCGGTTTCATTTACCGCATCTGCATTCACCGAAGGCACGGATTATATGGTTCTGGAAAAACCGATTCCAAACGCCGATAAAACGCTGATTAAAGTGTTCAGCTATGCCTGCCCGTTCTGCTACAAGTATGACAAAGCAGTGACTGGCCCTGTCTCTGAAAAAGTGAAAGATGTCGTTGCTTTCACGCCTTTTCATCTGGAAACCAAAGGTGAATACGGCAAACAAGCAAGCGAAGTCTTTGCGGTCTTGATAAATAAAGATAAAGCAGCAGGCATTTCCTTATTTGATGCTAACTCTCAGTTTAAGAAGGCCAAGTTTGCCTACTACGCGGCATATCACGACAAAAAAGAACGCTGGTCTGACGGCAAAGATCCCGCTGCCTTTATCAAAACCGGTCTGGATGCCGCAGGTATGAGCCAGGCGGATTTTGAAGCAGCACTGAAAGAGCCAGCGGTACAAGAAACACTGGAAAAATGGAAAGCATCTTATGAAGTTGCAAAAATCCAGGGTGTTCCGGCCTATGTCGTCAACGGTAAATATCTGATCTACACCAAGAGTATTAAATCCATTGATGCAATGGCAGACCTTATCCGTGAGTTAGCAAGCAAATAACAGGGAAACTGGCTATGGGTATTAAGGGAATGTGGAAAGACCTACGCACATCACCGGTGAACACGCTGGTCAAATGGCAGGAACAACGCTTTTTGTGGTTGTTAATGGCCGCTGCGATGGGCGCGCTGATTATCCTCGCGCACTCGTTCTTCCAAATCTATCTCTACATGGCACCATGCGAACAATGCGTTTACATTCGCTACGCCATGTTTGTAATGGTTATTGGAGGATTGGTTGCGGCGATCAACCCGAAGAATATCGTCCTTAAGTTGATTGGCTGCGTGATGGCATTTTACGGCAGCATTATGGGGCTGAAGTTTTCACTCAAACTGAACGATATCCACCATGCGGTGCATAACCCGGATCCCGATTCACTGTTTGGCGTACAGGGTTGCTCTACCGATCCCACTTTCCCCTTTAACCTGCCGCTTGCACAGTGGGCACCAAACTGGTTCAAACCGACCGGAGATTGTGGCTATGACGCGCCAATCGTTCCCGATGGCGTCACACTGAGCAGTATGCAGCAGTGGTTTGTAGAGATGTATCAGCAATCTGAAGGCTGGTATCTGCTACCGCCGTGGCACTTTATGAACATGGCACAGGCCTGTATGTTGGCTTTTGGTCTCTGTTTATTACTGCTGCTAGTGATGAGCGGCGCATGGGGACTCAAGCTGCTGCAAAAGTAAGGTAACGAGAACCGAAGCCAGCAATGTGGCTTCGGTTATTCTCATCTTTTAACCTACCTGCACCGACAACATGCTTAAACTGCCCATCTCTATACCATCAACCGGAACAGTCACCGGCTCCTGACCATCCCACGCACCTAACACATACAACAGTGGCAGAAAGTGTTCCGGTGTTGGATTCGATAACGCCCCACCTTCATGGTCGAGGTAGTTCACTAGTGGATGCTCTTCAACCGCCCCTTGCCACGTCAGATTCGCTTTCACATACTCATTGAACGACATCGCCCACGGGTACGGTGAACTATCGCCATGCCACTTCACCGTGCGCAGGTTATGCACCACGTTGCCACTGGCAACTAACATTATCCCTTCATCGCGCAGCGCCGCCAGCTTACGTCCCATTTCGAAATGCCAGGCGGTGGGTTTAGTACTGTCGATACTCAACTGCACCAGCGGGATGTCAGCGTCAGGATACATCTTAATCAGCACGCCCCAGGAACCGTGGTCAAAACCCCAGGCTTCTTTATCCAGGGTAACAGGTACTGGCGCCAGCAATTCGACCAGTCGCTGTGCCAAAGCAGGTGAACCCGGAGCCGGATAATGCGTTTCGTATAACGCCTGAGGAAAGCCGCCAAAGTCATGAATTGTCGGTGGCGTTTCCATTGCTGTTACTCCCGTGCCACGGGTAAACCAGTGCGCAGAAATAGCGACTATCGCTTTCGGGCGCGGCAATGTCTCGCCTAGCCGCTGCCAGGCCTGGGTATATAAATTATCTTCCAGCACGTTCATCGGGCTACCGTGACCTAAAAACAATGCTGGCATACGCGTTGAAGACATGATGATATCCTTAATTGAAGGTGTCATTTTGATATCCTCACAATACGCTTGTTCGGTGGGCGAAGAACCCAGATAACCATGATGATCATCATCAGTTATTTTGAAGCTCCACCTGAAGTTGAAGAATTATAAGGAGTTGTCGATGTCAGTACCTCTCATTCTGACCATACTGGCGGGGGCAGCCACGTTTATTGGCGCGTTTCTCGGCGTTCTTGGACAAAAACCCTCAAACCGACTGCTGGCGTTTTCGCTGGGATTTGCGGCGGGGATTATGTTGCTCATCTCATTAATGGAGATGCTTCCTGCCGCATTAGCCGCCGAAGGTATGTCGCCTGTGCTGGGCTACGGTATGTTTATCGTTGGTTTGCTGGGCTATTTTGGCCTGGACCGCACACCCGCAGGATTTAATGCAAAAATCAGTGCAGCCGCTACCAAAATCAATCAAGCGCACTGCTATTCTGCTCACTCTGGGTATCAGCCTGCATAACTTCCCGGAAGGGATTGCTACCTTTGTCACAGCAAGCAGTAACCTGGAGCTGGGCTTTGGTATCGCTCTGGCAGTGGCGTTGCATAATATTCCTGAAGGTCTGGCGGTTGCAGGCCCGGTTTACGCGGCAACGGGGTCTAAACGCACCGCAATTCTGTGGGCAGGGATTTCTGGACTGGCAGAGATTCTCGGTGGTGTTCTGGCGTGGTTAATCCTCGGTAGCATGATTTCTCCAGTGGTAATGGCAGCAATCATGGCGGCGGTTGCAGGTATTATGGTCGCACTTTCCGTTGATGAATTAATGCCATTGGCTAAAGAAATTGATCCCAATAATAACCCCAGCTATGGCGTTCTATGTGGAATGTCAGTGATGGGGTTCAGTTTAGTACTGCTACAAACGGCAGGAATTGGTTAAAAACGGCTTCAGATGTTGTCCGGCGCATGGACAACATCTGCAAACATCACAAAAGCCCTATTCCAGCTTTTCTGCTGCCTCTTCTCTCGCACTGTTTAAGTATTTGTTCCGCGCTTCCAGCAGTGCGTCTCTGTCCTGGCGGAACGCCCGACAATAACGTTTCAGATGCAGGAAATAACCCACCACAGCCAGCGCAATCAATACAATCCAGTACCAGGCGATAAACATCCTTTTTACCCTTAACATTTAACATTACTAAACATTTGGCGCATAAATTTCACATATCCTTTTTTGGATATATTCATATGGTCGCATAATAACGAAACAATTATATGATTTTGATCATAATGAAAAAGGTTGCCTGATATTAATGAAATTTTCTCATAGAAAGAGAAGCGGAATTAACATCTTGCATAATGAAGGCAAAATAAAAACCGAAGCCAGCAACAACTTCGGTTTCTTGATTAACGCGGTAAATTAAGCAGCGATTTTCAGCTGGCTTTACGCTCATGTGCCTGACGGTATGACACCAGATCTTCGATGGTAACCAGTGCCATATTGTGTTTATTCGCAAACTCGATGCACTCTGGCGCACGCGCCATGGTGCCATCATCATTCGTCAACTCACACAGTACACCTGCCGGTTTAAAGCCTGCCAGCGTCATCAGATCAATAGTCGCTTCAGTATGACCACCGCGAGTCAGTACACCACCTGCCTGCGCGCGAAGTGGGAAAACGTGGCCCGGACGATTCAGATCTGACGGTTTCGCGCCATCGGCAATAGCAGCACGAACGGTTGTAATACGATCAGCGGCAGAAACACCGGTAGTCACACCTTCAGCAGCTTCAATGGTCACGGTAAAACCGGTGCCATAGGCACTGGTGTTATTTTCCACCATCATCGGCAGATCAAGCTGTTTACGACGATCTTCGGTGATACACAGGCAAACAATACCGCTACCGTGGCGAATGGTCAGCGCCATCTGCTCAACGGTCATCGTTTCTGCCGGGAAGATCATATCGCCTTCGTTTTCACGGTCTTCATCATCAAGCACCATTACACCGCGTCCTTCACGCAGCGCAGCCAGTGCATTTTCAACACGTTCGAAAGGCGTACCAAAAGAGGAAAGTAGCGTCTGATTCATGGTAAAAAAACCTCACTAAAATTATGGTTACCAGAATCAGGGCAGTCTTAGGAGTGGCGGCTTATAGCCAAAATAACGTGAGCGGGTCCATGCCCGACAGAATCGTTACTCTCTCCCATCCGGACTTTAACCGTCGGCCCCGGAATTACACCGGATCTGCTGTCCTTTGAGTTTGCACCCAAAGCGCTCGCGGGCTTTCAACTATGTTCATAAGCAATGTTCATACGTTGATTTACCGCCGGTGGGGAATTTCGCCCCGCCCTGAGAATAAGCGGATTCACTATAACGCTAATGATTAGCGGCGGCAACGCATAGGTTCACATAATTCTGGTTTATGCCTTACCCTTATCGCACTACAATGGCACTTAACACCTATCAGTACAGGGAAACTACAATGATTGACCCGAAAAAAATTGAGCAAATCGCTCGCCAGGTTCACGAATCAATGCCTAAAGGAATCAGGGAGTTCGGGGAAGATGTGGAGAAAAAAATCCGCCAAACCCTCCAGGCGCAGCTGACGCGTCTCGATCTTGTGAGCCGTGAAGAATTCGACGTTCAGACGCAGGTTCTGTTACGGACCCGTGAGAAACTGGCGTTACTGGAACAGCGCATCAGTGAATTGGAAGCGCGCAATAACCCGGTAGCAGAAGTTCAGTCTCCTCCAGCTATCCCACCCGTTGATAAAGCAGAATAAAGCAACACAAAAACGGGCCAAATGGCCCGTAATATCAATGTTCTAATTCCAGTTCTTTTGACTGTGTCATCCGCTGGCAATACCAGGCATAGCGGGCGCAAAACCAGGTCCGATGTTCTTCATCCATATTACCGGTGACGGCCAGAATATCGACCGGGCGGCCTTCAGAATGCATTCTGGCAAAACTACGCGCCAGGAAATCGAAATTATTTAAAGAATTAAGACTATGATCCATAAGCACATCCTCCGGTTATCGCATACCTTTTAAGGCTATATGCTTTTTCTGATTTCAGTATTCCCTAATCAGTGTAGTGCCTTTAAACATAACGTGCGTAAATATATTGTTTAGGATCACACTTTTTCTAAAAATAAAAAATAACATTAAAGGACTTCTCCTTTTAAGAACTCACTAACATATGTTATTATTAGTCAGGGCAAATGTAAGCAAGGAAACCATACCATAATAAACAATGCGTCACTGAATGGACGATGGAGTGACTGATGATTTTATTTGCCGACTATAACGCACCTTATCTTTTCGCTATTTCCTTTGTACTATTAATCGGTCTGTTGGAAATTATTGCCATTATCTGTGGCCATATGCTCTCTGGCGCTCTTGATGCACATCTTGATCATTACGATTCCATAACCACAGGTAATATTAGTCAAGCGTTTCATTATCTCAATATCGGAAGGCTGCCAGCCCTCGTCGTCCTCTGCCTGTTAGCCGGTTTCTTTGGACTGCTTGGCGTTTTGCTACAGCACACCTGCATCTTGCTCTGGCAAGCCCCACTCTCGAATCTGTTCGTTGTTCCAGTCAGTTTACTGCTCACCATTATCATGGTGCATTATACCGGCAAGATAATTGCCCCCTGGGTTCCACGTGACCATAGCTCTGCTATTACCGAAGAAGAATATATTGGCTGCATGGCATTAATTACCGGTCATCAGGCAACTTCAGGTCACCCCTGTGAAGGAAAACTCACCGATCAATTCGGTCAAACACACTATTTATTACTGGAACCTGAAGAAGGTGATTTTTTTAATAAAGGTGACAAGGTGTTAATTATTTGCCGGCTTTCTTCAACGCGGTATTTAGCTGAAAAAAACCCCTGGCCAAATATATTATAAACATTTAATTAAAAGGAAATTTAGTAATGGATGATATTGTTAATTTAGTGCCTTCCTGGATGTTTATGGCGATTGTTGCCGTATGCGTTCTATTTATTATTGGTATTATTTTCGCGCGACTTTATCGTCGGGCATCTGCCGAGCAGGCATTTGTCCGTACCGGATTAGGCGGACAAAAAGTGGTTATGAGTGGCGGCGCAATTGTTATGCCGATCTTCCATGAAATAATCCCTATCAATATGAATACATTGAAACTGGAAGTCAGTCGCTCGACGATTGATAGTTTAATTACGAAAGATCGTATGCGTGTCGATGTCGTGGTCGCTTTCTTCGTGCGGGTAAAACCGTCGGTAGAAGGCATCGCCACCGCCGCTCAGACGTTAGGGCAACGAACCTTATCGCCGGAAGATTTACGGATGCTGGTCGAAGATAAATTCGTCGATGCTCTGCGTGCCACCGCAGCACAAATGACCATGCATGAGTTACAGGATACACGCGAAAACTTCGTTCAGGGGGTGCAAAATACCGTTGCAGAAGACTTGTCGAAAAACGGTCTGGAACTGGAAAGCGTGTCACTTACCAACTTTAACCAGACCTCTAAAGAACATTTTAATCCGAACAACGCCTTTGACGCCGAAGGTTTAACCAAGCTGACGCAGGAAACAGAACGCCGTCGCCGCGAGCGTAACGAAGTTGAACAGGATGTGGAAGTCGCAGTACGTGAGAAAAACCGTGATGCGCTGTCGCGGAAGCTGGAAATTGAACAGCAAGAAGCGTTTATGACACTTGAGCAGGAGCAGCAGGTTAAAACCCGCACCGCAGAGCAGAATGCGAAAATTGCGGCTTTTGAAGCTGAACGTCGTCGTGAAGCAGAGCAGACGCGTATTCTGGCTGAACGGCAAATTCAGGAAACAGAAATCGACCGCGAACAGGCCGTGCGCTCAAGAAAAGTTGAGGCCGAACGCGAAGTTCGCATTAAAGAAATCGAACAGCAGCAGGTCACCGAAATCGCCAACCAGACGAAATCGATCGCTATTGCGGCCAAATCGGAACAGCAGTCACAAGCGGAAGCGCGTGCCAACCTCGCACTTGCAGAAGCGGTAAGCGCCCAGCAAAACGTGGAAACAACCCGTCAGACCGCCGAAGCCGATCGTGCCAAGCAGGTTGCTCTGATTGCCGCAGCACAAGACGCGGAAACCAAAGCGGTCGAACTGACCGTCCGCGCGAAAGCTGAAAAAGAAGCCGCAGAGATGCAGGCGGCAGCAATCGTAGAGTTAGCTGAGGCAACACGTAAAAAAGGCCTGGCGGAAGCGGAAGCACAACGTGCATTGAACGACGCTATCAACGTACTTTCTGACGAACAAACCAGTCTTAAGTTCAAGCTGGCGCTGTTGCAGTCTCTTCCTGCAGTAATCGAGAAATCCGTAGAACCGATGAAGTCTATCGACGGTATTAAAATAATTCAGGTGGATGGACTGAATCGTGGAGGCGCTACGGGTGATGCGACATCAGGCTGCGTTGGTGGGGGTAATCTGGCAGAACAGGCGTTATCAGCCGCCCTTTCTTACCGCACACAGGCACCGCTTATTGACTCTCTCCTCAATGAAATCGGCGTTTCAGGCGGTTCGCTGGCGGCATTGACTTCACCATTGACTCCATCGATACCCATCGCAGATAACGTAGAGTAAATCTTCTTATATCCACATCCCTGGCTCAAAAAGCCGGGGATTTTTTATATCTGCGTTCCGCTAAAAAGTGCAAATGATCAGCTTGTTACAGCGTTTTGCGAGTCGACTCGGGGAAGGTAAAACTGCATCAGAAAAAGCATTGCGCGGGGTCTGCCGCTCATCAACAATCGGGGAGTCTGTAAGGGGCTGAAACGGGAAAGCCCCTCCCGAGGAAGGAGCCTTACAGAAGGAAAGGGTTATGATGAAGTTCGTCATCATACTGGTTGTGTTGTTACTGTTAAGTTTCCCGACTTACTAACAACTCATCAGAGGGGGGAGAAATCCTCCCTTACCCTTGTTCCTTTACTCTAGGTTGAAAAAACAACAGCGTCAATAGGCCTGCCAGGTACGAAACGAGATCTGTGAACCGCTTTCCGGTTAGCCTTTTTTATCCTGTTGGATCTTCTTGATGATATTGGTCGTCGAGCAACCGTCTTCAAAGTTGAGCACCAGCACTTCACCGCCGTTGGCCCAGACTTCTTCACTCCCGGCGATCTCTTCCGGTTTATAGTCGCCGCCTTTCACCAGCAGATCTGGCAAGATGCCGGCGATCAGGCGCTGCGGCGTGTCTTCTTCAAACGACACCACCCAGTCGACAGCTTCCAGTGCGCCCAGCACAATCATACGCTGTTCGAGCGGGTTAACCGGACGAGAATCCCCTTTCAGTCGTTTGGTGGAAGCATCGCTGTTCACTGCGACAATCAGGCGGTCACCCAGTTTGCGGGCGTTTGCCAGATAGGAGACATGCCCGGCATGGAGAATGTCGAAGACGCCGTTGGTCATCACCACTTTTTCGCCGCGTTTACGCGCCGCCGCTACAGCCAGCTTCAGTTCCTCTTCGGTCATCACGCCAAAGCCGGTGTCCGCACGTCCACGCACCGCGTTTTCCAGCTCAATGGGAGAAACCGTGGATGTCCCCAGTTTGCCGACCACTACGCCCGCCGCCGCATTGGCAAAGAAGCAAGCTTCTTCCAGCGAATTACCCGCCGCCAGCGTTGCCGCCAGTACGCCAATTACCGTGTCACCCGCACCGGTAACGTCATACACTTCCTGCGCCTGGGTTGGCATATGCAGCGGCGCTTTACCCGGTTGCAGCAGCGACATACCCTGCTCTGAACGGGTCACCAGCAGCGCAGAAAGTTCGTAATCGGCAATCAGTTTCATGCCACGTTCAACAATCTCTTCTTCGGTCTTACATTTACCGACAACGGCTTCAAATTCTGAGAGATTTGGCGTCAGCAGCGTAGCGCCACGGTAACGTTCAAAATCGGTGCCTTTTGGATCAATCAGCACCGGAACGCCCGCCTTACGCGCCAGTTGGATCATCTGCTGCACGCTTGCCAGCGCACCTTTGGCGTAGTCAGAAAGCACCAGCGCGCCAATCGAACTTAGCGCCTGATTAATCCGCTCATGCAGCGGCTGCGGATCAACACCTTCGAAACCTTCTTCGAAATCCAGGCGGATCAACTGTTGGTTACGGGAAAGCACCCGCAGTTTGGTGATGGTCGGATGCGTTGGCACAGAAACGAAGTCGCATTTTACGTTGACGTCCGCCAGTGATTTACTCAGCGCACGCGCCGCATCATCAATACCGGTCAACCCGACCAGGCGAGCGTTAGCACCAAGAGAAGCGATGTTCATCGCCACGTTGGCTGCGCCGCCCGGACGTTCTTCAATGGTATTAACTTTAACCACGGGCACCGGCGCTTCCGGCGAGATACGGCTGGTGGGACCGTACCAGTAACGATCCAGCATCACATCACCAACCACCATCACTCCTGCACGTTCAAACTCTGGCAGCGTTACTTTCATTCCTGTCTCCTGAGAGATTCAAAATTTGCGCGCGATAATATCACACTTCATTCCTCCACCAGCCACTTCTGCCAGCTTGCCCGCACCAGTTCACGCTCTGCGGTGAAGCACTCATCCGGCACATGACCCGGTAATTCCTGTAACGCCAGATGATGAAGTTCATCGCGCAGCGTCGTGTAAGCACGGGTCAGCGCCATCGCTTCCTGCTCTTCCATAATGTCGTTTTGCGCCAGCAGTTCCAGAATGCGCACGTTGTCTGACCAACGCGTTAACTTCGGTTTTTCATGAGCGTAGCGCAACACCAGATATTGAGTAATAAATTCGATATCGGTAATTCCGCCTTCATCGGCTTTGATATCAAAGCGATCGCGATGTTTATTGCCGAGATGAGCGCGCATTTTCTCACGCATTTCCCGTACTTCCGTTTGCAGAGTTTTACTTTCACGCGGCAGCATCATAATTTCCCGACGCACCGCGTCAAAGTGCGCAGTGAGCTGTGGATCGCCATATACCACACGCGCACGAACCAGTGCCTGATGTTCCCACGTCCAGGCCTCGCTTTTCTGATAATCGGCAAACGCTTCAGCGGATGTCACGAGCATTCCCGCCGCCCCGGACGGACGCAGCCGCGCATCCACTTCGTACAAAATGCCGGAAGAAGTACGCGTACTGAACAGATGCATAATGCGTTGCGCCAGACGCAGATAAAATTGCCGCCCGTCGATTTCCCGCTCGCCGTCGGTCATCACATCCATCGGGCAATCATGGAGGAAGATAAGGTCAAGATCGGAACTGTAACCTAACTCCCAGCCACCCAGCTTACCGTAGCCGACCACCGCAAAACCACGACCTTCGCGTTCGTTCAGGTGATTCGGTTTACCGTAGCGGGCGACCATTTGAACCCACGCCTGCTGAACGACAGCATCTATCATGGCTTCCGCCAGCCAGGTTAAGTGATCGCTCACTTTCATCACCGGTAGCGTACCGGCGATATCCGCTGCCGCAATGCGTAACAGTTGCGCCTGTTTAAACTGGCGTAGCGCCTCAAGCTGTTGTTCTTCGTCATCTTCCGGCACGCGCAGCAAATACTGGCGCAACTCATCACGGTAGGCATCGGTCGCCGTCGGTTGGTAGAGGGTATTTGGATCGAGCAGTTCATCCAGCAATAATGGATAACGCGCCAGTTGGCTGGCAATCATCGGCGATGCGGCACACAGAGAAATCAAATGCTTAAGTGCCGCCGGAAATTCACTAAGCAACTCAAGATAAGTGGTGCGAGTAACAATCCCCACCAACAAGGCGGTAATGCGCGACAGCGTGACAGCAGCGTCTTCACGCGCACAGACATCACTTAGCAGATATGGCATCAGATGGTCGAGCACCTGACGTCCTCTCGGCCCGATTGTGCGCTTATCCAGCTCTTTGCGGAAATCAGCAATCAGCGTCAGCACCTTTTTGCGATCATCTTCGCTAAGATGCGCCAGCACTGGCGTAGTGTCATCTTCCTGCAACGCATCCTGCCACAGCTCACGCCACTGTTCCGACAGCGACTCTTCCTGAGTTTCGCTTTCATCGTCGCCAATCAGTTCATTAAATACCCGGCGCACATTGGTCATATGTCCGGTCAACGCCCCGGTCAATTGCGACCAGTCAGCGAAGTCCATCGCCCACGCCAGCCGCGCACGGTTAAGCTCATCAGCGGGAAGCGTCTGGGTTTGTTCGTCGTTAATGCTTTGCAGCAGGTTTTCCAGACGCCGCAGGAACAGATATGCCATTCGCAATTGTTCGGCGTCATTTTCAGAAAGCAGATGCAGTACGGCAATGGCGCTGAGTGTCGGCAGTAAAGAGCGCGATTGCAGCGACGGTTCACGTCCGCCGCGAATGAGCTGGAACACCTGGACGATAAATTCAATTTCGCGAATACCGCCCGCGCCAAGTTTGATGTTGTCGGTCAAACCGCGTCGACGCACTTCACGGGCAATCATCCCTTTCATGTTGCGCAGCGACTGGATGACGCTGAAATCGATGTAACGGCGGAAAACAAACGGACGCAGCATCGCACGCAATTCGTTAGCATAGACGCCATCGCTATCGCCCATAATCCGCGCCTTGACCATCGCATAACGCTCCCAGTCGCGACCCTGCTCCTGGTAATAATCTTCCAGCGCCGCAAAACTTAACACCAGCGGGCCGCTTTCGCCAAACGGACGCAGACGCATATCCACGCGATAGACAAAACCATCTTGCGTCGGTTGATCCAACACTTTAATCAGCCGCTGGCCCATGCGGGTAAAGAACTGAGCGTTATCCAGTTCGCGGCGTCCGCCCTGCGTACAGCCATGTTCCGGCCAGGCAAAAATCAGATCGATATCTGAGGAGAAATTCAGTTCCCCACCGCCCAGCTTACCCATGCCTAAAATCAGCATCGGTTGCGCTTCGCCCTGCGTATTGCACGGCGTTCCCCACTCGCGGCAGCAGGCTTCATATAGCCAGTCACGCGCCGTGACAATCAGCGTCTCCGCCAGATGGCTGAGCTGCTGCAAAATGCTCTCTTCAGTC
>NZ_AEJZ01000022.1:0-24144 GCF_000208525.1 Escherichia sp. TW14182 | reverse complement strand
AAGCCATAAAAATGCGACGGGTAAACCGCCTTCACGCGGTAGCTCTGCAAGCTGCTCTCTGGTCAGGCTATCGGTTCCCTGACGTTCGGCCTGATGTGCAAGTTTAACAATGAACAGCAGCCATAGCACAGCCAGAAAAAGGAGAAAGATACCATCGCTGCGGCTAAGTTGTCCGTCATAGAGTACGGAACCGGCCACCACGCTGACGAATAACATTAATGGTAACTCGCGGCGCAGAACATCGGAATGGACGGTAAAAGGGCGCACCAGTGCGGTCAGACCGAGGATCAGCAAGATATTGATAATGTTTGAGCCAAGCGCCGTACCGACGGCTAAATCGCGTTGTTCGTGCAGTGACGCGGCAAGCGAAACAATAATCTCAGGAAGCGACGTGCCAATACTGACCACAGTCATGCCAATGATCAGCGGTGGGATGCCAAAAGTGCGGCAAAGAATGGAAGCGGCAAATACCAGACGATCGGCACTGTATACGACCAAAAGTAAACCAACAATTAACAGTGCCGTAGCTAAAAGCATCTAACGTCCTTTCTTCAGGTATACTCGCCGGTCGCTGAAGATTCTCAGAAAGCCGTAACGGATTCTTAATTTTGACTTTATGCGGCTAAAAAGTAAAACAAATGCCAGCTTTAGCTAACCACGGCGGGTAATATTCTGTAAATATGTTGGGTTCAAGGTTAAATTGAGCACCATGCTTAGAAAATCAACGCAAGACGAAGGGTGAATTATGGAGCAGTCTGTGGCGAATTTAGTCGATATGCGCGATGTCAGTTTTACGCGTGGCAATCGCTGCATCTTCGATAATATTTCCCTGACCGTGCCGCGAGGGAAGATCACGGCAATCATGGGGCCATCGGGCATCGGTAAAACGACGCTACTCCGTCTGATTGGCGGGCAAATCGCACCAGATCACGGTGAGATCCTTTTTGATGGCGAGAATATTCCGGCGATGTCTCGTTCGCGCCTGTACACTGTGCGCAAACGGATGAGCATGTTGTTTCAGTCCGGGGCGTTGTTCACAGATATGAACGTATTTGACAACGTTGCCTATCCACTGCGCGAACATACCCAGCTCCCCGCGCCATTGTTGCATAGCACGGTGATGATGAAGCTGGAAGCCGTGGGGCTGCGTGGAGCGGCTAAACTGATGCCTTCTGAGCTTTCCGGCGGGATGGCTCGTCGCGCTGCACTGGCGCGTGCGATTGCCCTGGAGCCGGATCTCATCATGTTTGATGAACCGTTTGTTGGGCAGGATCCGATCACTATGGGCGTACTGGTGAAGCTGATTTCTGAGCTGAACAGCGCGTTGGGCGTGACCTGCGTGGTAGTTTCTCATGATGTGCCGGAAGTCTTAAGTATTGCGGATCACGCCTGGATTCTGGCGGATAAAAAAATTGTCGCTCACGGTAGCGCCCAGGCGTTGCAGGCGAATCCTGATCCGCGCGTACGTCAGTTTCTGGACGGGATAGCTGACGGACCTGTTCCGTTCCGCTATCCTGCCGGCGATTATCACGCTGATCTTTTACCAGGGAGTTAAGCCACTCATGCTGTTAAATGCGCTGGCCTCGCTTGGACATAAAGGGATTAAAACCCTGAGAACGTTCGGACGGGCCGGGTTAATGTTATTCAATGCGCTGGTCGGCAAACCGGAATTTCGTAAACATGCGCCGCTGCTGGTGCGTCAGCTCTATAATGTCGGCGTCCTGTCAATGCTGATTATTGTGGTTTCTGGCGTATTCATCGGAATGGTGCTGGGTCTGCAAGGTTATCTGGTTCTGACCACTTATAGTGCGGAAACCAGTCTGGGTATGCTGGTGGCGTTATCGCTACTGCGTGAACTGGGACCGGTGGTTGCTGCGTTGCTGTTTGCCGGTCGAGCCGGTTCGGCGTTAACCGCAGAAATCGGCTTGATGCGCGCCACAGAGCAGCTCTCCAGCATGGAGATGATGGCGGTCGATCCGCTGCGTCGGGTTATTTCTCCGCGTTTCTGGGCTGGGGTTATTTCATTGCCGTTGCTGACGATTATTTTCGTCGCCGTGGGGATCTGGGGCGGATCGCTGGTCGGCGTGAGCTGGAAAGGTATTGATAGCGGATTCTTCTGGTCGGCAATGCAAAATGCCGTCGACTGGCGTATGGATCTGGTCAACTGTCTGATTAAGAGCGTGGTGTTCGCTATTACGGTGACGTGGATTTCGTTGTTTAACGGCTACGACGCCATCCCGACTTCTGCCGGGATTAGCCGGGCAACCACTCGCACCGTTGTCCACTCGTCTCTGGCTGTTCTGGGGCTGGATTTTGTGCTGACCGCATTGATGTTTGGGAATTGAGTTCATGCAAACGAAAAAAAATGAAATTTGGGTGGGTATCTTTTTATTAGCAGCACTGCTGGCGGCGCTGTTTGTCTGCCTGAAGGCGGCAAACGTGACGTCCATACGTACTGAACCGACCTACACGCTTTATGCGACGTTCGATAACATTGGCGGCCTGAAAGCGCGCTCTCCGGTCAGCATTGGCGGCGTTGTCGTCGGTCGGGTGGCAGATATTACGCTGGATCCGAAAACCTATTTGCCGCGCGTGACGCTGGAAATTGAACAACGTTATAACCACATTCCTGACACCAGTTCGCTGAGCATTCGTACTTCCGGCCTGCTTGGAGAGCAATATCTGGCGTTAAACGTCGGTTTTGAAGACCCCGAACTGGGTACTGCTATCCTGAAGGATGGCGATTCGATTCAGGACACCAAGTCTGCGATGGTGCTGGAAGATCTCATTGGTCAGTTCCTTTACGGCAGTAAAGGCGATGACAATAAGAATAGTGGCGATGCGCCAGCTAATAATGAAACCACTGAACCTGTGGGTACAACGAAATAATTTCAGGAGAACCGACGCATGTTTAAACGTTTAATGATGGTCGCTTTGCTGGTGATTGCACCGCTGAGTGCGGCAACTGCGGCAGACCAAACCAATCCGTATAAGCTGATGGACGAGGCGGCGCAGAAAACGTTCGATCGCCTGAAGAATGAGCAACCGCAAATCCGGGCCAACCCGGATTACCTGCGTACTATCGTCGATCAGGAACTGCTGCCGTATGTGCAGGTGAAATACGCTGGTGCACTGGTACTGGGTCAGTATTACAAGGGCGCGACCCCAGCCCAACGTGATGCATACTTTGCCGCTTTCCGTGAGTACCTGAAGCAGGCTTATGGTCAGGCGCTGGCGATGTATCACGGGCAGACTTACCAGATTGCGCCAGAACAGCCGCTGGGTGATAAAACCATTGTGCCTATTCGCGTTACTATTATTGATCCGAATGGTCGCCCGCCGGTGCGTCTGGACTTCCAGTGGCGTAAAAACTCCCAGACTGGCAACTGGCAGGCTTACGACATGATTGCCGAAGGCGTCAGCATGATCACCACTAAACAAAACGAGTGGGGAACGCTGCTGCGTACCAAAGGTATTGACGGCCTGACCGCGCAACTGAAATCAATTTCTCAACAGAAAATTACTCTGGAAGAGAAAAAATAATGAGCGAGTCACTGAGCTGGGTGCAGACGGGCAACACTCTGGTATTAACCGGAGAGTTGGATCAAGACGTACTGCTACCGCTTTGGGAAGTGCGTGAAGAAGCGGTGAAGGGAATTACCTGCATCGATCTTAGCCGCGTGTCCCGCGTCGATACTGGTGGACTGGCGCTGCTGCTCCACCTTATCGATCTGGCGAAAAAGCAGGGCAACAGCGTGACGCTTCAGGGGGTAAACGATAAGGTGTATACCCTGGCAAAGTTGTATAATTTGCCGTCTGATGTCCTGCCTCGTTAAATTTTTTCAGGCTGGATAAGACGTTAACCGCCTGTCCGGCCAATCCGCCTGCAAGTCGAGCCTTGTTTGATTTATCAGCAAGGCTTTTTGCTTATTTATGCCAGCGCAACTTTGCTCTAAGATGTTTTGCTGGTTTATTAACTGATGAATGAAGATCCCATGGAAAATAATGAAATTCAGAGCGTGCTGATGAACGCTCTCTCCCTCCAGGAAGTCCACGTTTCCGGCGATGGCAGCCACTTTCAGGTTATTGCCGTGGGTGAGATGTTTGACGGCATGAGCCGGGTTAAAAAACAGCAGACGGTTTATGGTCCGCTGATGGAATATATTGCGGATAACCGCATTCATGCTGTGTCGATCAAAGCGTATACCCCTACGGAGTGGGCGCGAGATCGCAAACTGAACGGCTTTTGAGCTATGGGCGATTTGCCGGTAGCGGATATGAATTGTTAACTGAGAACAAACTAAATGGATAAATTTCGTGTTCAGGGGCCAACGAAGCTCCAGGGCGAAGTCACAATTTCCGGCGCTAAAAATGCTGCTCTGCCTATCCTTTTTGCCGCACTACTGGCGGAAGAACCGGTAGAGATCCAGAACGTACCGAAACTGAAAGACGTTGATACGTCAATGAAGCTGCTAAGCCAGCTGGGTGCGAAAGTAGAACGTAATGGTTCTGTGCATATTGACGCCCGCGACGTTAATGTATTCTGCGCACCTTATGATTTAGTCAAAACCATGCGAGCCTCTATCTGGGCGCTGGGGCCGCTGGTGGCACGTTTCGGTCAGGGACAGGTTTCGCTGCCAGGCGGTTGTACGATTGGTGCGCGTCCGGTTGATTTGCATATTTCCGGGCTTGAGCAATTAGGCGCGACGATCAAACTGGAAGAAGGTTACGTAAAAGCTTCCGTCGATGGGCGTCTGAAAGGCGCGCATATCGTGATGGATAAAGTCAGCGTCGGCGCAACCGTGACCATCATGTGTGCTGCAACCCTGGCGGAAGGCACCACGATTATTGAAAACGCCGCGCGTGAACCGGAAATTGTCGATACCGCGAACTTCCTGATTACGCTGGGCGCGAAAATTAGCGGTCAAGGCACCGATCGTATCGTCATCGAAGGTGTGGAACATTTAGGCGGCGGTGTCTATCGCGTGCTGCCGGATCGCATCGAAACCGGCACGTTCCTGGTGGCAGCGGCAATCTCTCGCGGCAAAATTATCTGCCGTAACGCCCAGCCAGATACTCTTGACGCTGTGCTGGCGAAACTGCGTGACGCAGGAGCGGACATTGAAGTAGGTGAGGACTGGATTAGCCTGGATATGCATGGCAAACGTCCGAAGGCCGTTAATGTCCGCACTGCGCCGCATCCGGCGTTCCCGACCGATATGCAGGCTCAGTTCACGCTGCTGAACCTGGTGGCAGAAGGCACCGGATTCATCACCGAAACGGTCTTTGAGAACCGCTTTATGCACGTGCCAGAGCTGAGCCGTATGGGCGCGCAAGCCGAGATTGAAAGCAATACCGTTATTTGTCACGGTGTCGAAAAACTTTCCGGCGCACAGGTCATGGCGACCGATCTGCGTGCATCAGCAAGTCTGGTGCTGGCTGGCTGTATTGCGGAAGGGACTACGGTTGTTGATCGTATTTATCACATCGATCGCGGCTACGAACGCATTGAAGACAAATTGCGTGCATTAGGTGCGAATATCGAGCGTGTGAAAGGCGAGTAATCGTCTGAAAGCTGGCAGCCCCGTTCGCGGGGCTACCGCCAGACCACTCATTTTTTCGGTTTAGTGTAGCTGCGCATTAACTGCGTTCTGTCGATAAACTCATGGGTCTGCGGATCATGGTAGCGTGATGGCCATATAACCCAGGGGTCAGTACCCAGGGCTTTCGCAATAATCATCTCTCCCTTTGGCCACGGACGCGATAATGCATTTGCCAGCGTCGAGGAACTCAAACCATTTCTGCGAGATTCCGCCGCCATTGACGTTCCCTTCTTGCGCAAACCCGCAATGATGTCAGCGGGATGCCAGTCAATGAAATTATTCTCCATCTTGCCTCACTCCTTAAGTTAGTCGCTTTCATTCAGAACATGTGTTCTATCGAGCATCACTATACTCCTGATGGCGCATTGCTCTAAAAAGTTCATGTAAATAGTGTGAAGATTCAGAATATATAAAGACAAACAGCTGATTATTCAGATGGTATTGCACTGAATAAGTGTTTTTATGGAACTTACTGGAGTTATCCCGCGCAATGCGCGGGATAAAGGGAAGGAATTAACGATCGCGTTGAACCGCGATATGTGCAAGGCCGATTAACGCCTCTCGCCACGGGGTATCCGGGAGTATCTGTAACGCTTCGATGGCTTTGTCTGCCTCTTCCTCGGCACGCTGACGCGTCCATTCAAGAGATCCACACGCGTTCATTGCTTCCAGAACTGGTTCCAGAAGATGACGCCCGTTGCCTTGCTCAATAGCAGTACGGATCATTTGCGCCTGCTCCGGTGTACCATTATGCATCGCATGTAGCAGCGGCAGCGTCGGTTTACCTTCGTTCAGATCGTCCCCGACGTTTTTACCTAACTGTTCACCATCGGCGCTGTAATCGAGCAAATCGTCGATGAGCTGAAAAGCGGTGCCGAGGTAACGTCCATAATCCTGCAGGCCTTTTTCCTCTTCCGGTGTACATCCTGCCAGAATCCCGGAACACTGCGCAGCAGCCTCAAACAGACGTGCAGTTTTGCTGTAGATAACGCGCATGTAGTTTTCTTCGGTGATATCCGGGTCGTTAACGTTCATCAGTTGCAGAACTTCACCTTCTGCAATGACGTTTACGGCTTCGGACATCACTTCCAGCACTTTGAGCGAGCCGAGGCTGGTCATCATCTGGAACGCGCGGGTGTAAATAAAATCGCCTACCAGCACGCTGGCGGCATTGCCAAACGCGGCGTTGGCGGTAGCTTTACCACGGCGCATATCTGATTCATCCACAACGTCGTCGTGTAGCAGAGTCGCTGTGTGGATAAACTCGATCAGAGCGGCAATGGTGACATGCGCATTTCCCTCATAGCCAACAGCTCGTGCAGCCAGTACAGCAATCATCGGACGAATACGTTTACCGCCGCCGCTGACGATGTAATAGCCTAACTGATTGATCAGTTGGACGTCGGAATTAAGCTGCTCAAGGATTGCCGCATTAACACCCGCCATATCTTGCGCGGTTAACTCATTGATTTTTTCTAAATTCATCGCAAAAGCCGGGCTTTTCGCCCCGATTACCTTACTGTGAACAAAGGCAACTTAGGGTTTATGGTTAGGAATATAGGGTGATTGTACTGAAAAAATGGCACAGATAAACGTTACCGTACAAGTTGTGTTTTTTTCTTCGTGTATTGACTGTAGCACTTGTCAAAGGCGTGCGTTTTGCGTAATATTCGCGCCCTATTGTGAATATTTATAGCGCACTCTGAATCATTGAAAAGGTGTGCGCGGAAGCGGAGTTTTATATGTACGCGGTTTTCCAAAGTGGTGGTAAACAACACCGAGTAAGCGAAGGTCAGACCGTTCGCCTGGAAAAGCTGGACATCGCAACTGGCGAAACTGTTGAGTTCGCTGAAGTGCTGATGATCGCAAACGGTGAAGAAGTCAAAATCGGCGTTCCTTTCGTTGATGGCGGCGTAATCAAAGCTGAAGTTGTTGCTCACGGTCGTGGCGAGAAAGTTAAAATCGTTAAGTTTCGTCGTCGTAAACACTATCGTAAGCAGCAGGGCCATCGTCAGTGGTTCACTGATGTGAAAATTACTGGCATCAGCGCCTAAGACCTGAGGAGAGATTTCAAATGGCACATAAAAAGGCTGGCGGCTCCACACGTAACGGTCGCGATTCAGAAGCTAAACGCCTGGGCGTTAAGCGTTTCGGTGGCGAATCCGTTCTGGCGGGTAGCATCATCGTTCGTCAACGTGGCACCAAATTCCACGCTGGCACTAACGTAGGTTGCGGTCGTGACCACACTCTGTTTGCTAAAGCAGACGGTAAAGTGAAATTCGAAGTTAAAGGCCCGAAAAACCGTAAATTTATCAGCATCGAAGCTGAATAAGTTTTTCGCGTCCCGGTAACGGATGAAAGCCCCGCAACACGTTGCGGGGCTTTTTACATTCGATAGCCGGTAAAAATGCGCATCGTGCGGCGTTAATCCGCAAATGCGTTTTGCAGGGAATACGGTATGAAGCAGCAGGCAGGCATTGGCATTCTTTTGGCGCTCACCACAGCAATTTGCTGGGGGGCGTTGCCAATCGCAATGAAGCAGGTGCTGGAGGTGATGGAACCTCCGACAATTGTGTTTTACCGTTTCTTGATGGCGAGTATTGGCCTTGGTGCCATTCTTGCGGTGAAGAAGAAGCTGCCGCCATTACGCGTGTTTCGTAAGCCACGCTGGTTGATTTTGTTGGCAGTGGCGACTGCCGGGCTGTTTGGGAACTTCATCCTGTTCAGCTCATCCTTGCAATACCTGAGTCCGACCGCCTCGCAGGTGATTGGGCAACTCTCGCCGGTTGGCATGATGGTTGCCAGCGTATTTATCCTGAAAGAGAAAATGCGCAGCACCCAGGTTGTGGGAGCATTGATGCTCCTGAGCGGCCTGGTGATGTTCTTTAACACCAGTCTGGTCGAGATATTTACAAAGCTCACCGATTACACCTGGGGAGTTATCTTTGGGGTCGGTGCGGCGACGGTTTGGGTGAGTTATGGCGTGGCGCAAAAGGTTTTATTGCGTCGGCTGGCCTCACCGCAGATCCTGTTTTTACTGTACACTTTATGTACAATTGCGCTCTTCCCTCTGGCAAAGCCTGGGGTGATAGCGCAGCTTAGCCACTGGCAGCTCGCATGTTTAATTTTTTGCGGACTGAATACATTGGTAGGATATGGCGCCCTGGCGGAAGCGATGGCTCGCTGGCAGGCAGCGCAGGTGAGCGCGATCATCACGCTCACCCCACTGTTTACGCTGTTTTTTTCAGATCTTTTATCACTGGCCTGGCCCGATTTCTTCGCCAGACCGATGTTAAACCTTTTAGGTTATCTCGGTGCGTTTGTCGTGGTTGCGGGCGCGATGTATTCCGCCATTGGTCATCGTATTTGGGGCGGATTACGTAAGCATACAACGGTGGTATCGCAACCCCGCGCAGGCGAATGATTTACGGAGAATAAAATGAAGTTTGTTGATGAAGCATCGATTCTGGTCGTTGCAGGTGATGGCGGTAATGGTTGCGTGAGCTTCCGCCGCGAAAAATATATTCCGAAAGGCGGCCCGGATGGCGGCGACGGTGGTGACGGCGGTGACGTATGGATGGAAGCCGACGAGAACCTGAATACGCTTATCGATTATCGTTTTGAAAAATCTTTCCGCGCCGAGCGTGGTCAGAATGGCGCAAGCCGCGACTGCACCGGTAAGCGTGGTAAAGACGTGACGATTAAAGTACCAGTAGGTACGCGTGTTATCGATCAGGGCACCGGTGAAACCATGGGCGATATGACCAAACACGGTCAGCGTCTGCTGGTTGCTAAGGGCGGCTGGCACGGTCTGGGCAATACTCGTTTCAAATCGTCCGTTAACCGTACACCACGGCAGAAAACCAACGGTACGCCGGGCGATAAGCGCGAGCTGCTGCTGGAGCTGATGCTGCTGGCGGACGTCGGGATGCTGGGGATGCCAAATGCTGGTAAATCGACATTCATTCGCGCTGTTTCGGCGGCTAAACCGAAAGTAGCGGACTATCCGTTTACCACTCTGGTGCCAAGTCTGGGTGTGGTACGAATGGACAACGAAAAGAGCTTCGTTGTTGCCGATATTCCAGGGCTGATTGAAGGCGCTGCGGAAGGCGCAGGTCTGGGGATTCGCTTCCTGAAGCACCTGGAACGTTGCCGCGTCCTGTTGCACCTTATCGATATCGATCCGATTGACGGCACCGATCCGGTTGAAAACGCGCGTATTATTATCAGCGAGCTGGAAAAATACAGTCAGGATCTGGCGGCGAAACCGCGTTGGTTAGTCTTCAACAAGATCGATCTGCTGGATAAAGCGGAAGCCGAAGAGAAAGCGAAAGCGATCGCTGAGGCGCTGGGCTGGGAAGATAAATATTATCTGATCTCTGCGGCAAGCGGACTGGGCGTGAAAGATCTCTGCTGGGATGTGATGACCTTTATCATTGAAAACCCGGTCGTGCAGGCCGAAGAAGCGAAACAGCCAGAGAAAGTCGAATTCATGTGGGATGATTATCACCGTCAGCAGCTTGAAGAAATTGCTGAAGAGGATGATGAAGACTGGGATGACGACTGGGACGAAGACGACGAAGAAGGCGTTGAGTTCATTTACAAGCGTTAATTACTGATGACAAACGCCAAATAGCCTGATGCGCTACGCTTATCAGGCATAAACAAAGCGCACTTTGTCAATAATCTGAAACCCCGACCATGCGCCGGGGTTTCTTTTTGACTAATTGTTCTGATAAATATCTTTATACAAGCGGCTTTCAAAGCGCACTAACGGAATACGGCGATTACGCTGATCCGCCGGTTCTACTGCATAGCCAGAAAGATATTGCACAAACGCCATTCGTTGCCCGCTCGCTGTGGTAATGAATCCCGCCAGGTTATATACCCCCTGCAACGAACCGGTTTTCGCTGAGACTTTGCCATCCACGCCCGCCTGATGCAGACCCGCACGGTACTGTAACGAGCCGTCATAACCCGCCAGCGGCAGCATAGAGATAAAGTTAAGCTCATTGTCATGTTGGGCGATATATTGCAGCACCTGCATCATGGTGGCAGGCGCAATCAGGTTATGGCGTGAAAGTCCCGAGCCGTCGGCAATAATCGTGTTGCCAATATCGACACCGGCTTGCTGACGCAGAATTTGGCGCACGGCGTCCGACCCGGCCCGCCATGTTCCAGGCACATTGAAGCGCGCATGGCCTATCATGCGGAAAACCGTATCGGCGATCATGTTGTCTGATTTTTTCAACATAATCTTAAGCAGATCATGCAAAGGAGCCGATTGTTTACTGGCCACCACCGTTCCCGGTTCGTTAACCTGCGTTTGTCGCAGCAGTGTTCCGCTCCAGGTGATACCCGCTTGTTTTAACTCATCTTTCAGAATCGCCCCGGCATAGCTGGCACCATCTTGCACCGCAAAGGCTAACGGTAGAGGTTCGGAACGTTGTGGCAGGCATCCGGTCAGCGTAAAGCGGTTCAGGTCGCCTGGCACGACATCCAGCTCGCAGTATTGCGCTTCGGCAGAACCACGGGGGAGGGTGCGTACCTGGCTGAACATCGTAACGGGGTAATAAGATGCCACGCGTATAAAAGCCATATCACCGGGTTTTTGGGCGCTGTAGAGCGAGACGGAGAAGCAATTGCGGTCAACGATGGCAGCGGCGGGTGGTGCGCTAAAGCATTGTGTCATGTCATTCCATGGCCAGCCGGGAGCTTTATCATGGCTGGCAAAAATGGAGGTATCTATGAGTACATTGCCATCGATTTGTGTGACACCAGATTTTTTCAGAGTCGCGACCATATTGCGAATATCCTGACGTTTTAACGTCGGATCGGCACCAAATCGCGCCACTAAATCGCCTTTAAGCACTCCGTTTTCCACATTACCTTTGGTTTCAAGCGTAGTGGTAAAACGAAAATCGGGGCCGAGTTGAATCAACGCAGCCAGCGCAGTGATTACTTTTTGCGTACTGGCGGGCAGCGCCATCTGCTGACTGTGGTAATCAATCGTGGGGGCAGACGCGCCGACTTTTTGCACCATCAGGGCAAGGTTGGCACCAGCGGGAAGTTGAGTAATGTACTCATCAACATTCGCAGCCTGAACACTGAACGCTATACAGCTGGTCAATCCGATGATAAATCTGGAAAATCGCATAATCTCGCGCTAACAACCTGGAATCGAGCCGTCATACTACGGCGCAACGCCCTATAAAGTAAACGATGACCCTTCGGGAACTTCAGGGTAAAATGATCATCAAAATGTGAATTGTAGCTGACCTGGAACCTGTTTCCGGGTCGGTATTTTTTTGCTTCTGGCCTGGTGAGGAGTTATGCCGGGCTGACCGAACAGCCGGGGTGGGTGGAGACTCGCCCCATCAGGAATATTCAAGAGGTATAACAAATGCAAGCTATTCCGATGACCTTACGCGGCGCTGAAAAATTACGCGAAGAGCTGGATTTTCTGAAATCTGTGCGCCGTCCTGAAATCATTGCTGCTATCGCGGAAGCGCGTGAACATGGCGACCTGAAAGAGAATGCTGAATATCACGCTGCGCGTGAACAGCAGGGCTTCTGCGAAGGCCGTATCAAAGACATCGAAGCCAAGCTGTCGAACGCGCAGGTGATTGATGTCACCAAAATGCCAAACAATGGCCGCGTTATTTTTGGTGCTACCGTAACGGTGTTGAATCTGGATTCTGATGAAGAACAGACTTATCGCATCGTAGGCGATGACGAAGCTGACTTTAAACAAAACCTGATTTCTGTAAACTCACCTATCGCTCGTGGCCTGATCGGCAAAGAAGAAGATGATGTTGTGGTCATCAAAACGCCAGGCGGCGAAGTAGAATTTGAAGTAATTAAGGTAGAATACCTGTAAGAATTACCCAATACTCAAAATGTTGATGTATTGTAAAGAAAGGAAAAAGGCCGCTATGCGGCCTTTTATCAACGAACAGAGCGTGGCATTTTGCTCTCCTGCCTGCGGAAAATCCCTCGTTTTACACAGAAAATGTGTGTAACTTTAGGATAATCTTAGCGTGGCAGCGAGATTTTACGTTCTTTAGTTGGGCGATAAAGCACCAGCGTTTTACCGATGACCTGTACATTACAGGCGCCGGTTTCGCGCACGATAGCTTCCACGATCAAGGTTTTAGTTTCGCGATCTTCTGTGGCGATTTTCACCTTGATGAGTTCATGGTGCTCTAACGCTTGTTCAATCTCGGCCAGCACCCCTTCGGTCAAACCATTACTGCCAAGCAGAACAACTGGCTTGAGCGGATGTGCCAGACCTTTCAGGTGTTGTTTTTGTTTAGTACTCAGATTCATCGTATTTTTTTGCTTACGTTGGGATTGAAAACGGGTCATTCTACCGCCATCTCCCATATATCACCAAATAGGCGCGTAAAAATTTACGCAATTGGTTACGATGAGTTATCCCAATGGGAAAGTTAAATGACAGGTAAGAAGCGTTCTGCCAGCTCCAGCCGCTGGCTTCAGGAACACTTTAGCGATAAATATGTTCAACAGGCACAGAAAAAGGGGTTACGTTCCCGTGCCTGGTTTAAACTTGATGAAATACAGCAAAGTGACAAACTCTTTAAACCGGGAATGACGGTTGTCGACCTTGGTGCTGCCCCGGGTGGTTGGTCACAATATGTGGTCACCCAAATTGGCGGCAAAGGCCGCATCATCGCTTGCGATCTTTTACCTATGGATCCTATCGTTGGTGTGGACTTTCTTCAGGGCGATTTTCGTGATGAACTGGTGATGAAAGCACTGCTGGAACGCGTAGGCGACAGCAAAGTCCAGGTTGTCATGTCCGATATGGCACCAAACATGAGCGGAACACCGGCGGTGGATATCCCCCGTGCCATGTATCTGGTGGAACTGGCGCTAGAAATGTGTCGTGATGTGTTAGCGCCGGGTGGCAGTTTTGTAGTGAAGGTGTTCCAGGGCGAAGGTTTCGATGAGTATCTAAGGGAAATTCGCTCCCTGTTTACGAAGGTCAAAGTTCGTAAGCCGGACTCTTCTCGTGCACGTTCGCGGGAAGTGTATATTGTAGCGACCGGGCGTAAACCCTAACCGGGAGATTTCAGACGAAAGTTTGAAAGATGCTGGATATAGAGTATCCTGACGCTGTTTTTAACACAGTTGTAATAAGAGGTTAATCCCTTGAGTGACATGGCGAAAAACCTAATACTCTGGCTGGTCATTGCCGTTGTGCTGATGTCAGTATTCCAGAGCTTTGGGCCCAGCGAGTCTAATGGCCGTAAGGTGGATTACTCTACCTTCCTACAAGAGGTCAATAACGACCAGGTTCGTGAAGCGCGTATCAACGGACGTGAAATCAACGTTACCAAGAAAGATAGTAACCGTTATACCACTTACATTCCGGTTCAGGATCCGAAACTACTGGATAACCTGCTGACCAAGAACGTCAAGGTTGTCGGTGAACCGCCTGAAGAGCCAAGCCTGCTGGCTTCTATCTTCATCTCATGGTTCCCGATGCTGTTACTGATTGGTGTCTGGATCTTCTTCATGCGTCAAATGCAGGGCGGCGGCGGTAAAGGCGCGATGTCGTTCGGTAAGAGCAAAGCGCGCATGTTGACGGAAGATCAGATCAAAACGACCTTTGCTGATGTTGCTGGTTGCGACGAAGCAAAAGAAGAAGTTGCCGAACTGGTTGAGTATCTGCGTGAGCCGAGCCGCTTCCAGAAACTGGGCGGTAAGATCCCGAAAGGCGTCCTGATGGTCGGTCCTCCGGGTACGGGTAAAACGCTGCTGGCGAAAGCCATTGCAGGTGAAGCGAAAGTTCCGTTCTTTACCATCTCCGGTTCTGACTTCGTAGAAATGTTCGTCGGTGTGGGTGCATCTCGTGTGCGTGACATGTTCGAACAGGCTAAGAAAGCGGCACCGTGCATCATCTTCATCGATGAAATCGACGCCGTAGGTCGCCAGCGTGGCGCTGGTCTGGGTGGTGGTCATGATGAGCGTGAACAGACCCTGAACCAGATGCTGGTTGAGATGGATGGCTTCGAAGGTAACGAAGGTATCATCGTTATCGCCGCGACTAACCGTCCGGACGTTCTCGACCCGGCACTGCTGCGTCCTGGTCGTTTCGACCGTCAGGTTGTGGTTGGTCTGCCAGATGTCCGTGGGCGTGAGCAGATCCTGAAAGTGCATATGCGTCGCGTACCGTTGGCGCCAGATGTTGATGCGGCAATTATTGCTCGTGGCACACCAGGCTTCTCCGGTGCAGACCTGGCGAACCTGGTGAACGAAGCGGCACTGTTTGCGGCACGTGGCAACAAACGCGTTGTGTCGATGGTTGAGTTCGAGAAAGCGAAAGACAAAATCATGATGGGTGCGGAACGTCGCTCCATGGTGATGACGGAAGCGCAGAAAGAATCAACGGCTTACCACGAAGCGGGTCATGCGATTATCGGTCGCCTGGTGCCGGAACACGATCCGGTGCACAAAGTGACGATTATCCCACGCGGTCGTGCTCTGGGTGTGACCTTCTTCTTGCCTGAGGGTGACGCAATCAGCGCCAGCCGTCAGAAACTGGAAAGCCAGATTTCTACGCTGTACGGTGGTCGTCTGGCAGAAGAGATCATCTACGGACCAGAACATGTTTCTACCGGTGCGTCGAACGATATTAAAGTTGCGACTAACCTGGCGCGTAACATGGTGACCCAGTGGGGCTTCTCTGAAAAACTCGGTCCGCTGCTGTATGCGGAAGAAGAAGGTGAAGTTTTCCTCGGTCGTAGCGTGGCGAAAGCAAAACATATGTCCGATGAAACCGCGCGTATCATCGACCAGGAAGTGAAGTCACTGATTGAACGTAACTATAATCGTGCGCGTCAGTTGTTGAACGACAACCTGGATATTCTTCATGCGATGAAAGATGCACTCATGAAATATGAGACCATCGACGCACCGCAGATTGATGACTTGATGGCTCGTCGCGATGTACGCCCGCCTGCAGGTTGGGATGAGTCGGGAGCATCTAACAATTCTGACAATAATGGCACTCCAAAGGCGCCGCGTCCGGTTGATGAACCACGTACGCCAAATCCGGGTAACACCATGTCAGAGCAGTTAGGCGACAAGTAAGTTCCCGCATCAGATGACTGTATTTGTACCGAAAACCCCGGGGCGTGCTCCGGGGTTTTTTCTTATCAATTTATACCAGGGATAACACCATGAAACTCTTTGCCCAGGGCACTTCACTGGATCTTAGCCATCCTCACGTGATGGGGATACTCAACGTCACGCCAGATTCTTTTTCTGATGGTGGTACGCATAACTCTCTGATTGATGCAGTGAAACATGCGAATCTGATGATCAACGCTGGCGCGACGATTATCGACGTTGGTGGAGAGTCTACGCGTCCAGGTGCAGCGGAAGTGAGTGTTGAAGAAGAGTTGCAACGTGTTATTCCGGTGGTTGAGGCAATTGCGCAACGATTCGAAGTCTGGATCTCTGTGGATACCTCCAAACCGGAAGTTATCCGTGAGTCGGCGAAAGTGGGCGCTCACATCATTAACGATATCCGCTCCCTTTCCGAACCTGGCGCTCTGGAAGCGGCTGCGGAAACTGGTTTACCCGTATGCCTGATGCATATGCAGGGAAATCCAAAGACCATGCAGGAAGCGCCGAAGTATGACGATGTTTATGCTGAAGTGAATCGCTACTTTATTGAGCAAATAGCACACTGTGAACGGGCGGGTATCGCAAAAGAGAAATTGTTGCTCGACCCGGGATTCGGTTTCGGTAAAAATCTCCACCATAACTATTCATTATTGGCGCGTCTGGCTGAATTTCACCATTTCAACCTGCCGCTGTTGGTGGGTATGTCACGAAAATCGATGATTGGACAACTGCTGAACGTGGGGCCGTCCGAACGCCTGAGCGGTAGTCTGGCCTGTGCAGTTATTGCTGCGATGCAGGGCGCACACATCATTCGTGTTCATGACGTCAAAGAAACCGTAGAAGCGATGCGAGTGGTGGAAGCCACTCTGTCTGCAAAGGAAAACAAACGCTATGAGTAATCGTAAATATTTCGGGACCGATGGGATCCGTGGTCGTGTTGGGGATGCGCCGATCACCCCTGATTTTGTGCTGAAGCTGGGCTGGGCAGCAGGTAAAGTGCTGGCGCGTCATGGTTCCCGTAAGATCATTATTGGTAAAGACACGCGTATTTCTGGCTATATGCTGGAGTCGGCGCTGGAAGCGGGTTTGGCGGCAGCGGGACTTTCCGCACTTTTTACCGGCCCGATGCCAACACCGGCAGTGGCTTATCTGACGCGTACCTTCCGCGCAGAGGCCGGGATTGTGATTTCCGCATCGCATAACCCGTTCTACGATAATGGCATTAAATTCTTCTCTATCGACGGCACCAAACTGCCGGATGCGGTAGAAGAGGCCATCGAAGCTGAAATGGAAAAAGAGATTAGCTGCGTTGATTCGGCAGAACTGGGTAAAGCCAGCCGTATCGTTGATGCTGCGGGTCGCTATATCGAATTTTGCAAAGCCACGTTCCCGAACGAACTTAGCCTCAGTGAACTGAAGATTGTGGTGGATTGCGCAAATGGCGCGACTTATCACATCGCGCCAAACGTGCTGCGCGAGTTGGGAGCGAACGTTATCGCCATCGGTTGTGAGCCGAACGGCGTAAACATCAATGCCGAAGTGGGGGCAACTGATGTTCGTGCGCTACAGGCACGCGTATTGGCTGAAAAAGCAGATCTCGGCATTGCCTTTGACGGCGACGGCGACCGCGTGATTATGGTTGACCATGAAGGCAATAAAGTCGATGGCGATCAGATCATGTATATCATCGCGCGTGAAGGTCTTCGTCAGGGGCAGCTGCGTGGTGGCGCGGTGGGTACATTAATGAGCAACATGGGGCTGGAACTGGCGCTGAAACAGTTAGGCATTCCATTTGCACGTGCGAAAGTGGGCGACCGCTACGTACTGGAAAAAATGCAGGAAAAAGGCTGGCGTATCGGTGCAGAGAACTCCGGTCATGTGATCCTGCTGGATAAAACCACTACCGGTGACGGCATCGTTGCTGGTTTGCAGGTGCTGGCGGCGATGGCGCGTAACCATATGAGCCTGCACGACCTTTGCAGTGGCATGAAAATGTTCCCGCAGATTCTGGTTAACGTGCGTTATACCGCAGGCAGCGGCGATCCGCTGGAGCATGAGTCTGTTAAAGCCGTGACCGCCGAAGTTGAAGCGGCGCTGGGTAGCCGTGGGCGTGTGCTGTTGCGTAAATCCGGCACTGAGCCGTTAATTCGCGTGATGGTTGAAGGTGAAGACGAAGCGCAGGTCACCGAGTTTGCTCACCGTATCGCTGATGCGGTAAAAGCGGTTTAATGCGATAACTAACTGGCTAAAAAGGCGGCGATTGTCGCCTTTGTTTTTCTTATGCACATCTATTTTGCTGTTTTTTTCCGCAGTTGATACAATGCAATAAAATTGCCCTTGCGAAGGTCATTCGCTTTGGTTAGTATTCACACCCGCTTCAGTGGGAAAGATTAAATTCTCCCGCTTTATTGGTTGAAGCATTGGTACGCGGCAACTCCGCAAGGAACAGGTTGATTATGTACGAAGCTCTTTTAGTAGTTTTCCTTATTGTAGCAATTGGCCTTGTTGGTCTGATCATGCTGCAGCAAGGTAAAGGCGCTGATATGGGAGCCTCCTTCGGAGCAGGCGCTTCCGCTACGCTGTTTGGTTCAAGTGGTTCTGGCAACTTCATGACCCGTATGACGGCTGTGCTGGCAACGTTGTTCTTCATCATCAGTCTGGTGCTGGGTAACATCAACAGCAACAAAACCAATAAAGGTAGCGAATGGGAAAATCTGAGTGCTCCGGCGAAAACCGAACAAACTCAGCCAGCTGCTCCGGCTAAGCCGACCAGCGATATCCCGAACTAAGAATAGTATCTGTGCTGAGGTGGTGGAATTGGTAGACACGCTACCTTGAGGTGGTAGTGCCCTAACGGGCTTGTGGGTTCGAGTCCCATCCTCAGTACCAATATTCCAAAAGAAAGACGCTGAAAAGCGTCTTTTTTTGTATCTGTTGCTCGTCTGAATAGCGTTAAACAAAGTTTTCTGCATCATTATTTTCTACAAGCGCAATCGCCCTATGTTGCATAGGTTGTGATTACATAATCGTTGTAGATACCGTTTGAAGAGGCTGAAGATTACCAACAGAGTCCAGAGCATTGATGGATGCGCATAAATCAAATTTGTGAGTGCTCACTTTTCCTGCCAAAACCGCAAAATAACGTTAGCAAATTTGTCGGAAATAATCCCCCGACGGGCTGCCGAGCTAAAATGACTGCTTCGTAGCGCCGTTGTCCAGTTTTCTGGCGTTCGGTACGCTGAACCGTAATATCCCGTGATTAAATCGTCCGGATCTTCATCAGGCTCGTTCGTTAGCCCTCGTTCGTCTTGTTGCTGGAAGCCGACAAAAATAATATTGGTTAAGGCATTCTTTTTGTAATTGCCATAAATAGTTTCGTACGCATGAGGATAATTTTCTTTCCAGTACCAGGTGGTATCGCCGCAGAACCACGGAGCAGCGGAAGTGTTAGTATTCAGAAGCTGAGAACTGTACTGCTTTAAATCCTTACGAAAGGCCTCAAGCATATTATTAAAATATTGAGGGTGTAACGCGTAGTCACTCGTCATTAAATCAAATTCGCCCTGCATCCAGCATACGCCGAGGAATTTATTCTGCGGATTCTTCGCCAGTGCAGCTCGCGTTCTGTTGACTAAATCCTGATACAGCGGAGTATCCGTTCCCCAACGACATGCATCATGGCTGGCTCCGTGCTGTTCTGAATATGTTCCTTCGCAGCCTGCGGTAAAAGCCGATCCGCCACGACAACAAGGAACGATGAGAACGCCAGCATTATCAGGAATGAAGGGCAATAATTTCCGCGCAATATGCAGTGCCTGTCCAACTGTACCGTATTGTGTTTGATGATTCGTTGCCAGAGGATGGTGATAATCCCGCATATCCTGAATATCGTGTGGGCAGTGAGTCAGTGGAATAATGTCATTAAATTGACATGACGAGCCACCGGGATGCGTCTGTGTAAATCTTGCCAGTTGTTTTATTCTGGGGTGAGGCGCATCTTCACTGTCTGGTAAGGGAAGTCCTTCGCCATATGCCATGGCATTAGATTGTCCGGCAACGGTAAGAACATAGTAATAATCGGGCGATATTATCGTGTTCATATATATGCGTAATTGAAATGACAACAGGTGATGAGCCATTGATCGCAGGGCTCCTTTGCTGGAGCCCTGAAAAGTTAGTTTTGCACAGTAACTTTATTATCTTTCACAGAGAGCAACACTGAATCCGCCACAGCTTTGCCGCCCGTAGTTTCACCGCCAATAATCAATAAATTATTATTCCAGGGCAATGATACTCCGTAGGCCCGACCTTGCGACAGTTCGCCAGATTTCTCCCATTTCCCGTTATGCCAAAGATGAATATCGGCGCTATACGATTTTTTCAGACCTTCATGCGCATAGTTTTTACCGTTCTGGTAATTTTCTCGTGAACCTTTGAATCCGGCTCCCCCGGCAAATATAAGAGAGTCATTGCTAATACCTGCAAAACCGCCAGCTACGCCATCTGGGGAGGAGACGGGAGAAAGTTTATTCCATTTTATGCCATTGCCGGTGAAATCAAGCTCAAATACAGCATCAGTTCGCAGTCCTGGTTTGGCTTCGCCATTAATAAGCCAGGTTTTATCACCTTTATTTACTACCGCTGCACCAGCCGTACCATACCAGGGGGATTCGCCAGTGTAACTCCATTGCTGTGTAGAGGGATCAAAAGACAACAGGAACTTATTGAAGAAATAATCTTCTGCTTTTTTGTCAAAATAGTGGGTGTTGATTTTATCTATAGCCGCTGAATCTTTTCCTGCCTCCTTGAGATCTTCAAAATAGCCATTAAAGATATTTTGGTTAACGCCGCCAGTAATATAGGCTTTGCCGTTGTGTACAAAGGTCACATGACCTGCCATGCCCATCGGTGCGTGCGACATTAATTTAACCCAGGTATTGGTTTTGGGATTATATTTGTGTACGTCGTTGAATACCTGAGTTAACCCCTCACTGTTTTTACCAACACCGCCAAATACATACAAATTACCATCAATAAAGGCAGAGGTTGCTTGATCTCTCGGGCCAGCGGGGAATTCCGCCAGAGCTATCCATTTTTTATCTTTGGCTTGCGTATCCAGCTTGTACCATGCCGTACCTGCGCTACCTAAACCAATGTAGACAGTGTCGTTATCAATTACACCAGTACCACTTTTAAATGGCACAGGAGTTTCTGGTAATACCGACGCGTTTGCGGCACATGAAGCCATCATGATAGCAAGTGCCGTTATTGTTTTATTCATTGTGACTGTCTCCTGTCTACTACAGTTTAAATGACACACCAATGCGATAACTGTTTTCCGATAAATTATCTCTACCGTTGTAAACACCCTGACGGTCAAGGTAGTCATATTCTATGTATGGCGTAATATCGGGCGTCATATGGTATTGTAGAACAAATGCATTTTCCGTCGCCCATTTCTTATGGTTTGCATAGCGATAATCGTTTTGTTTGCTGTACAGCGTCGTTTGCCATGCGAAGGTGAAATCACTATTAATATTGTAAGTGACATATCCATCCCAACGATGAACGTTATCACGAGACATATCACCAGATAAGTCTTGTTGTCGGTAAGCTTTCCAGTCGTAACGATAGCGAATGCCAAAATTGAGATCTTTTGTCGCATCCCATGACAGTTTTACGTAAGGTCCATAGCGTGTGCCATTGCTGCTAAAATGGGTTAACATTCCTGGGCGCACGGTCCATTGATCATCAAGTTTAATCGCGTAATTAACTTCAACCTGAACATCATTTAATGCGGCATTTTCCTTTTTATTATCATGAATGGTATTCCAGGTATTACTTTCCATACTTGCCCACCATCCATTTTTCCACCCCTCACTGACTTTGAGTCGAGTTTCATAGGCATGGCTTCCACTACGATATCCACCACGCACATCCAGTGTTGCAGCCTGAGAAATTAATGGTGACGAAAAGCAGAGTAATAATACGCCAGAAAGTATTTTAGCCTTTTTCATAAATTTCACTCATTTGTAGAATACAGAAAGTAATACGAAGTCCGAATAAACAAATAGCATTTATGTTATGTGCTCTTTTTTGCCAGGCTTATAGCGTCATGGGCCACGGATAATTATTTTTTATTTTTTTTGTATAATGCCTCCTGTGAGAAATTGCTTTCCACATAATTTAAGATAAACAGAGATCTGGATTAAATACCTGAGTATTAAATCTATTCTGATGTTTATTTGATTTTAGTGTTCGTAAGCTATTTCACTTACTAAATTCATTTTTAGCCAGTGTCATAAAATGGATTGTTTGTTGATCTCATTTTCATACTCCTGTCAGACTGAAGTGCTCTTTCATCACCCGATAAGAGAGGACGCCAGGGATGTTTGTATTAGATTGCGATATGAGTCGTCTTATTTATCTCTTGTGTGTACCTTTATACCTATTATGCCAGATCAAAAATCACGCAATCCATACAACAAAACCAGATTTGCAATTCGCGTCACAAAATATGTCGATATTTTTCGAAGGTAAAGATGTTATGTAAGGCCAGATGGTCATTCTCGACTGCCTTCATGAAACTGAAGTTTTGTTATTAACTAATTGTTTATAATGTATTTTTAATGATTTTCGGCAGTGCCGGGTTTACAAGCTAACTCCTCAGGTATGGTGAAAATGAGTGTTTATCCGCTATCAGATTGACAATAATTCTCATCATAAAATATGTTTTAACGTTCTGAGACTAAGGGCAACCTGGTATGTAGTAGAGGAGTTTCTGATCCTGTCCAGGGCTGGCTCGTTGATGTTCAGCACACTTCAGGATGGGGGGTAATCGGTTATTTGCCGTATCACCAGTAAATAGCAGTGAGTAAGAAAAGATTAAGTTGAAGTAACCACACCACATTTAACACGAATGTAGATGAAAAAAGGTGCGTGCAGACTTCCCCCCATATCTTTGGACAATACACGGTCTGGAAAGGAATATAACAATCTCACTGCATGAATTTACAAACCAAAGGGTAATAATGGCTAGGGAACTAAGCATTAGCATGATAATAGCCACTTAAAAATTAAGGAATCTCATGAAATAGCAATTTTGAGGGAAATGGAGTTGACTAATAATGTTATATGTGAGATAGCGCGTTGAACAAAAAATTAAATTTTGCTGAATTTTTTTTATGTTGATTTTACTTGTTACAGAACATATCACGTGATATATAGATAAGATTAGTTACATTGATGATGAGGGTTATTATTAGATTCGTCTCAGATTGAAAATATATAAAAGAACATAGCATGCAAGAGCATAGCGTTGTATGGCAAAGTTATTATAAGTAGCTATCGCCATTCTATTTAAGTTCATTCAAAAGAGCTGGTCCACTTGCGTTAGTCATTAAGCAAACATTCGCTTTTATAAACATAATCAGGATTACAATGTTGGATTATTGCTAACCCAGCACAGCTAGTGCGCGTCTGTAATAATAAGGGAAAACGATGAAGAATAAGGCTGATAACAAAAAAAGGAACTTCCTGACCCACAGTGAAATCGAGTCACTCCTTAAAGCAGCAAATACCGGGCCTCATGCTGCACGCAATTATTGTCTGACTTTGCTTTGTTTTATTCATGGCTTTCGGGCGAGTGAAATTTGCCGATTGAGAATTTCGGATATTGATCTGAAGGCAAAGTGCATATATATCCATCGATTAAAAAAAGGCTTTTCAACGACGCACCCGCTATTGAACAAAGAAGTTCAGGCTTTAAAAAACTGGTTGAGTACGCGTACTTCTTATCCACATGCTGAGAGTGAGTGGGTATTTTTATCACGCAAAGGGAATCCGCTTTCTCGTCAACAGTTTTACCATATTATCTCGACTTCAGGTGGTAATGCCGGGCTATCACTGGAGATTCATCCGCACATGTTACGCCATTCGTGTGGTTTTGCTTTGGCGAATATGGGAATAGATACACGACTTATCCAGGATTATCTTGGGCATCGTAATATTCGTCATACCGTCTGGTATACCGCCAGCAATGCAGGGCGTTTTTACGGCATCTGGGACAGACCCAGAGGTCGACAGCGTCACGCTGTTTTATAAAGATGGATGAGATACCAGGGATGGTGTTAAAACCTACATTATTCTTACGATATATCAATAATAATTAACCATTTATTAATTGATGTTATTGTTGGTGTAATTCTTAATTATCATAATAAACATTAGCTTAACCATACCCATACAAAATACAATGTTTTATTTTATTCGAAATAAACAAACAAAAGCATTCATAAATTTACATATCACTTAGATCCTTCTCTTTCTGCACTTTTTTCTTTATTTTTTAAGCAACTGGGAGTTAATCAGGTGCTATCTATTG
>NZ_AEJZ01000023.1:0-7774 GCF_000208525.1 Escherichia sp. TW14182 | reverse complement strand
TTTCACCAGGTTCACTTCGCCGCGTTCAATTTCCGGGCAGAAACCAACAAGGTCATACGCCGGATTGAGGGTGATCGTAGCAACACGTCTGCTCATTACGCGCCCTCCCCAAGACCTGCGGCGATGGCGTCGCCAATTGCCTTCAGTGCCTGTTCAGCATCCGCCCCCTGGGCGGTAAAGCGCAGGCGATGACCTTTCTTAACGCCAAGTGCCACAACTTTCATCAGACTACGTCCGTTTGCCGGTTTGCCGGTGCCATCAAGGTTTGTCACGGTAATATCACTGTTAAATTGTTTAATGGTATTGACCAGCATGGTGCCTGGACGAGCATGCAGGCCGTGTTCGTTGCGCACCACAAACTCCGCGCTTAACACGTCGTCAGTCGGCGCATCATCGCTGGTCAGCAGTGCCAGCAATGTTGCCGCATCCGCTTTCAGCAAACGGTCAGCTTTATTGTCGAGTAACAGATCGGCGAGACGCTTAAGAACCGCGACGGGCTGATCGTCATTCATTGCCACACTCACCAGCATGGCTGCCGTTTCGCCCTCCACATCAAAAGCATTTGCCGCGCGGCTTACCGCAATCGCGCTACGCAGGTTGCCTTCGGCGCTATCGCTCAGCCAGATGCCCTGTCCGAGATTCAGAGGTTGTTCATTGATGGCTTTAGTGACGAAGGTGGCGTCAACGGCACCCGCTTCTTTCAGACGTGCAGCGTTCAGCGCCTGCAGAGTCAGCAGATCGCTGGCGACAATATCCAGCGTCAGCATTTCGTTATCGAGTTTCAGCTGCTCACTCTGCTTTTCGCCCATCAGCAATGCGCGAAGTTCTTCTGCTGTCGTTGCTGACTTCAGTTGTTCAGCAACGGAATCATCGCTTAGCACGTGGGTCAGCTGGCGCAGCAGGCCCAGGTGTTCGTCCGAGCTGGCGGCAATACCGATCGCCACGTACGCTACCTGACCGTCACCCCAGGTGACGCCTTCCGGGAACTGAAATACCTGAACGCCGGTTTTCAGCACCTGATCGCGGGTGTCGGTGGTGCCGTGAGGAATAGCAATACCATTGCCGAGGAACGTTGAGGTTTGCTGCTCGCGCGCCAGCATGCCATTGACGTAGCCTTCAGCTACATTACCGGCCCGCACCAGCGCCGCAGCGACCTGGCGAATCGCGTCTTCTTTGTCTCCGGCCTTTTCGCCCGGATGGATGTCCTGTACGGATAACTGGAACATAGTTCTCCTCTCTTGCTGAATTGAAACGATTCAGCTTCTATGAGAATAAAAGCGCCAACCTGGCTTACGGTTAAAGACAAGATCGCGCTGAAACGTTTCAATAAAGCATAATACTTCTGTTTCAGCACGCAAGGGAAGCTGTAAACTTATGACCAAAATTTTGATGTGCTGCACAATTTTTTGTCATTTTTCCTAATTGCTGACGGGAAAACTCGTTGCCAGCAATTTCATTTCAGCAGCGTCAGCAGACAATCAACAAGAGTGAAATGGCATTTTGATTATTCGTGGCGAGTTTGATTTCACTGACTGTTTATTTTCTGACAAGCAGCGTAAACTCCGCGTCTCCATCTTTCAGTGATCGACCAGCATGCATAACTCCCCCGCAGTCTCCAGCGCGAAATCGTTTGATCTGACATCGACGGCGTTTTTAATCGTTGCCTTTCTCACCGGTATTGCGGGCGCTCTGCAAACCCCGACGCTCAGTATATTCCTTACCGATGAAGTGCACGCCCGTCCGGCGATGGTGGGATTCTTCTTTACCGGCAGTGCTGTCATCGGGATTCTGGTGAGTCAGTTTCTCGCCGGACGCTCTGATAAGCGTGGCGATCGTAAATCACTGATTGTCTTTTGCTGCCTGTTAGGCGTGCTGGCCTGCATCCTTTTTGCCTGGAACCGCAACTACTTTGTTTTGCTGTTCGTTGGTGTCTTTCTTAGTAGCTTTGGCTCTACCGCCAACCCGCAAATGTTTGCTCTCGCCCGTGAGCACGCTGACAAAACCGGGCGTGAAGCGGTGATGTTCAGCTCTTTTTTACGCGCTCAGGTTTCGTTGGCATGGGTCATTGGTCCGCCGCTGGCTTATGCCCTGGCGATGGGGTTCAGCTTTACGGTGATGTATCTCAGCGCAGCAGTGGCGTTTATTGTCTGCGGCCTGATGGTGTGGCTATTTTTACCGTCGATGCAAAAAGAGGTTCCGCTGGCGACCGGCACGGTTGAAGCGCCGCGCCGTAATCGTCGCGATACGCTACTGCTGTTTGTCATTTGTACGTTGATGTGGGGGTCAAATAGCCTGTACATCATCAACATGCCACTGTTTATTATCAACGAATTGCATCTTCCCGAGAAACTGGCGGGCGTGATGATGGGAACCGCCGCAGGCCTGGAAATCCCGACCATGTTGATCGCGGGTTATTTTGCCAAACGTCTGGGTAAGCGTTTCTTAATGCGCGTTGCCGCCGTGGGTGGCGTCTGTTTTTACGCAGGTATGCTGATGGCGCATTCACCTGTCATTCTGTTGGGCTTGCAGCTGCTGAATGCTATTTTTATTGGCATTCTGGGTGGCATCGGGATGCTCTATTTTCAGGATCTGATGCCCGGTCAGGCGGGTTCAGCAACCACGCTCTATACCAATACCTCGCGTGTGGGCTGGATCATCGCGGGGTCAGTGGCGGGCATAGTCGCCGAAATCTGGAATTATCACGCCGTGTTCTGGTTTGCGATGGTGATGATTATCGCCACTCTGTTCTGCTTACTGCGGATTAAAGATGTTTAAGGCGCGGTCAGTATTTCCAGATCGATAAGCCAGGTCATCGCCTGCTGACGCGTGTTACCGCACATTTCAGCACTGGCTTGTAAACCTGCGCAAACTTTCGGACGTAGCGGCGATGTAAAAATTTTACAACGTTGCTGTTCATCAAGCTGAATGCAGGGCGTATTGGCGGGCTTGCCATCTGGCATACCGGGTATAGGGCTGGAAATTGAAGGGGCAGTGCAACACGCCCCGCAACCCGGACGGCATTCCATACGTTGTTCTCTTAAGGTTAACCACCGGATTGATGAGCGCGCACAGTACCACCTTTTTTGCACCAGCAAAAGTGCGAATACCACTTGCCTGAAAGGCTCGTCGCGAGTAGTTTGACGCGATATTTTTGACATTTTCGATAACAGGAATTTTTCGATGCCAAGAGCGAACGAAATTAAAAAAGGTATGGTACTGAATTACAACGGCAAATTGCTGCTGGTTAAGGATATTGATATTCAGTCTCCCACCGCCCGTGGTGCCGCTACGCTGTACAAAATGCGTTTTTCTGATGTCCGTACCGGGCTGAAAGTGGAAGAACGCTTCAAAGGCGATGATATCGTTGACACCGTAACGCTGACCCGTCGTTACGTTGACTTCTCCTACGTCGATGGCAACGAATATGTCTTTATGGATAAAGAAGACTATACCCCGTATACCTTCACTAAAGATCAGATCGAAGAAGAGCTGCTGTTTATGCCGGAAGGCGGTATGCCGGATATGCAGGTTCTGACCTGGGACGGTCAACTTCTGGCGCTTGAACTGCCGCAAACCGTTGATCTGGAAATTGTTGAAACCGCACCGGGCATCAAAGGCGCGTCTGCCAGCGCCCGTAACAAACCGGCGACATTGAGCACCGGTCTGGTCATTCAAGTACCAGAATACTTAAGCCCAGGCGAAAAAATTCGCATCCATATCGAAGAACGCCGCTATATGGGTCGTGCTGACTAACTTCAGCCAGATATCAGAAAAGGGATGGCTCAGACTGTCCCTTTTTTAATTTATTATACCAATCTTCTATTTTGCGCTTCCTGAACATTGTTCTCCCGCAATATTCACCACTAAATTGATCGCCCTCACACTTCATCGCATTAACAATCCAGACCAATTTCAATTGCTGTCATATAACTTTACACTGTCGTTGTTAATTAATCGTTACTAAGACGTGACTCCTATGAATACAATCGCCTCCGTTACGCTCCCGCAGCATGTACACTCGCCCCGCTACGATCGGCAACAATTGAAATCTCGTATCGTTCATTTTGGATTTGGAGCCTTCCACCGTGCGCATCAGGCGCTATTAACCGACCGTGTGCTGAATGCCCAGGGCGGCGACTGGGGGATCTGTGAAATCAGCCTGTTCAGTGGCGATCAGTTGATGAGCCAGCTTCGCGCGCAGGATCATTTATACACCGTGTTAGAGAAAGGCGCAGACGGCAACCAGGCTATTATTATTGGAGCCGTTCGCGAGTGCCTGAATGCAAAACTGGATTCCTTAGCGGCGATTATTGAGAAGTTTTGCGAGCCGCAGGTGGCGATTGTTTCCTTGACAATTACCGAAAAAGGCTATTGCATCGACCCGGCTACCGGCACACTCGACATCAGCAATCCACGTATCGTTCACGATCTACAAAGTCCCGAAGATCCTCACTCCGCGCCAGGCATTCTCGTCGAAGCACTAAAGCGCCGCCGTGAACGCGGCCTTGCCCCGTTTACCGTGCTCTCCTGCGACAACATTCCCGATAATGGCCATGTGGTGAAAAACGCGGTGCTGGGGATGGCGGAAAAACGTTCGCCAGAACTTGCGGAATGGATAAAAGATCACGTCAGCTTTCCGGGAACCATGGTAGACCGCATTGTCCCGGCAGCAACAGACGAATCACTGGCGGAAATTAGCCAGCATCTGGGCGTGAATGATCCCTGTGCGATTAGCTGCGAGCCGTTTATCCAATGGGTGGTGGAAGATAACTTCGTCGCGGGGCGCCCTGCCTGGGAAGTCGCTGGCGTGCAGATGGTCAATGATGTTCTGCCGTGGGAGGAGATGAAACTGCGTATGCTTAATGGTAGTCACTCTTTTCTCGCTTATCTGGGTTATCTCGCAGGATTCGCCCATATCAGTGATTGTATGCAGGATCGCGCATTTCTCCATGCCGCCAGAACATTAATGCTGGATGAGCAAGCGCCGACGCTGCGGATCAAAGATGTCGATTTAACACAATATGCGGATAAGTTAATTGCACGTTTTGCTAACCCGGCGCTGAAACATAAGACCTGGCAAATCGCGATGGATGGCAGCCAGAAATTACCGCAGCGTATGCTGGCAGGCATTCGCATACATCTGGCGCGCGGAACGAACTGGTCATTGTTGGCATTAGGCGTTGCTGGCTGGATGCGCTATGTGAGCGGTGTTGATGATGCCGGAAATGCTATTGATGTTCGCGATCCGCTTAGCGATAAAATTCGCGACCTGGTCGCGGGCAGCAGCAATGAACAACGCGTAACCGCCCTGCTTTCCCTGCGTGAAGTTTTCGGTGATGACCTGCCAAATAACCCGCATTTTGTGCAGGCTATCGAACAAGCCTGGCAACAAATCGCGCAGTTTGGGGCGCATCAGGCGCTATTAAACACTCTCAAAATTTAACGATTTCTGCGGTTAAAGCGGATGAAGCCCGTCTTCGTCCGCTCTCCCCTTCTCTTTTCTGCCTTTTTTAGCCAGGATTAACGCACAGTTAACTTATCAGAGTATTGCGGAGCCGCTGTGACCAGGACCAACCTCATCACCGGTTTTCTCGGCAGCGGGAAAACCACGTCGATTCTTCATCTATTAGCCCATAAAGATCCCAACGAAAAATGGGCGGTGCTGGTTAATGAATTTGGAGAAGTCGGAATTGATGGCGCTTTGCTCGCCGATAGCGGCGCATTGCTGAAAGAGATCCCCGGCGGCTGCATGTGCTGCGTTAATGGTTTACCCATGCAGGTAGGTCTGAATACCTTACTGCGTCAGGGAAAACCAGACCGCTTGTTGATAGAGCCAACCGGGCTGGGCCATCCGAAACAGATCCTCGATCTGTTAACCGCACCAGTTTATGAACCGTGGATCGACTTGCGCGCCACGTTGTGTATTCTCGATCCACGCCTGCTGCTGGATGAAAAAAGTGTCAATAATGAAAACTTCCGTGACCAGTTGGCTGCCGCAGACATCATTGTCGCCAATAAATCCGACCGCGCGACGCCCGAAAGCGAGCAAGCGTTGCAACGCTGGTGGCAACAAAATGGTGGCGATCGGCAATTAATTCACAGCGAACATGGGCAAATTGAAGGTCATCTTCTGGATTTACCCCGTCGCAATTTAACTGAGTTGCCTGCCAGCGCCGCCCATTCACATCAGCATGGCGTGAAAAAAGGGTTAGCGGCGTTAAGCCTGCCAGAACATCAACGCTGGCGTCGCAGTCTGAACAGCGGACAAGGACATCAGGCCTGTGGCTGGATATTCGACGCTGATACGGTGTTCGACACCATCGGCATTCTGGAATGGGCACGACTTGCACCAGTAGAGCGAGTGAAAGGCGTTATGCGCATTCCGGAAGGCCTTGTGCGAATCAACCGTCAGGGCGATGACCTGCACATTGAAACGCAAAACGTTGCACCACCGGATAGCCGTATTGAGCTGATTTCCAGTAGCGAAACTGACTGGAACGCCTTACAAAGCGCACTGTTGAAGCTTCGTTTAGCGACCACCGCGTAAGGTTGCCTGCGTTTTTCAGTAAGATAATTAGAGAAAATATGATTAAAAATTTGCCGCAAATAGTGTTGTTGAACATTGTCGGCCTCGTGCTGTTTCTTTCCTGGTACATACCCGTTAATCATGGATTCTGGTTATCGATTGATACGAATATTTTTTATTTCTTTAATCAGAAACTGGTCGAAAGTAAGGCCTTTTTGTGGCTGGTTGCATTGACCAACAATCGCGCTTTCGACGGTTGTTCACTGCTGACGATGGGAATGTTGATGCTGAGTTTCTGGCTGAAAGAAAATGCCCCTGGCAGACGACGTATCGTAATTATTGGTCTGGTCATGCTGTTAACCGCAGTGGTATTAAACCAGCTGGGTCAGGCATTAATTCCGGTAAAACGGGCCAGCCCGACATTAACCTTTACAGATATTAACCGCGTCAGCGAACTGCTACCTGTACCCACGAAAGATGCATCACGAGATAGCTTTCCCGGCGATCACGGCATGATGTTACTTATTTTTTCCGCCTTTATGTGGCGCTATTTCGGAAAAGTCGCAGGTCTTATCGGCATTATTATTTTTGTGGTTTTTGCATTTCCCAGAGTAATGATTGGCGCGCACTGGTTTACCGATATCATTGTCGGCTCCATGACCGTGATATTGATCGGCTTACCCTGGGTGCTGTTGACGCCATTAAGTGATCGATTAATCACCTTTTTTGACAAATCACTACCGGGAAAAAGCAAACATTTCCAAAACAAATAACTCACAGTAATTAACATCATCAGGTTTATTTTTATAGTAAGGATAATCCTGATGATGCGCACGATTGCTTTCATTCATCGAATACAATGCTCATTCTTTAAGCAAATGAATAGGTTGCATGTTTTTCGCACAATCGTTCTTTAATTGACCAATCCCACTTATTAACTTTCTGTATCACTTTTTCTTATAAAAAATCATGCAAAACCGCTCGCCAAGACCGCGCCAATCGGGTAATCTCGGACTCGTTTTGCCTCGGCGTTAAATTATCCTCACAGCATATAATTTTGTGCGTTAGTCCACAGATTTGGCCTTAAGGAATTGTTTCAACATGCCCAGGTAATTAGTCTCGTGTCGCTTGGCATTTTTTATAACGATATTTATCGTTAAGGACTTCAAGGGAAAACAAACAACATGGTCAAATCTCAACCGATTTTGAGATATATCTTGCGCGGCATTCCCGCGATTGCAGTAGCGG
>NZ_AEJZ01000024.1:0-25078 GCF_000208525.1 Escherichia sp. TW14182 | reverse complement strand
CTGAAAACAGAAAGTCTCAGGCACCCGCGATCATCCTATGCAGTTTCTCTTAGCAGGGAAATAATCACTTTACGGAATTGTGTAACGCTTTCCAGAATTTCACGCAATATACCTCACAAAGCATTCTTATTCGCCAGCCTATTGATTGCGGCGCCCGATGATCTCTTAACGCATAAAATGTTGTCAAAATGTGAAGTGAAAACGTTTTTGGCAGTAAGCAATTACCATCGATTGCCGATGATTCTCTCTCGGGAGTAAATCTGGAAGAGAGACAACGGCCATGCATACAACACCCTCACACCGCTTAGGTTTTTTACATCACATCAGGTTAGTTCCGTTATTTGCCTTTATTCTGGGCGGCATATTACTTCTTTTTGCCCTGAGTTCAGCTCTGGCTGGGTATTTTCTCTGGCAGGCTGACCGCGATCAGCGTGACGCTACTGCGGAGATCCAGACTCGCACCGGTCTGGCAAATAGCTCTGATTATCTGCGTTCAGCCCGGATCAATATGATTCAGGCCGGGGCGGCGAGCCGTATCGCAGAAATGGAAGAGATGAAGCGAAATATCGCACAAGCGGAATTGCAGATTAAACAATCGCAGCAAGGTTATCGTACTTACCAGAATCGCCAGGTGAAAACGGCTGCAGATGAAGCTCTGAACGCTGAATTAAATCAACGTTTTCAGGCTTATATAACTGGCCTCCAGCCTATGCTGAAATATGCCAAAAATGGCATGTTTGAAGCGATTATTAATCATGAAAGTGAGCATATCCGAACGCTGGATAATACTTATACCCATATATTAAACAAAGCCGTTGAAATACGTAGCGCCAGAGCGAACCACCTGGCGGAGCAGGCGCATCAGCGCACTCGACTGGGTGTGATGTTTATGATAGGTGCGTTTATGCTTGCCCTGGTCATGACGCTGATGACCTTCATTGTTTTGCGTCGGATTGTGATTCGACCTCTGCAACATGCCGCGCACCGTATTGAACAAATCGCCAGTGGCGATCTGACAATGAACGACGAACCGACGGGGCGCAGTGAAATTGGACGTTTGAGCCGCCATCTACAGAAAATGCAGCATTCGCTGGTGATGACCGTCGGGACGGTACGCCAGGGGGCGGAGGAGATTTATCGCGGCACCAGCGAAATTTCCGCTGGCAATGCTGACCTTTCTTCACGCACTGAAGAACAGGCGGCGGCGATTGAACAAACCGCTGCCAGCATGGAGCAACTCACCGCGACGGTGAAACAGAATGCGGATAATGCACACCACGCGAGCCGTCTGGCACAAGAGGCTTCCGTTAAAGCCAGCGATGGCGGGAAGACAGTTTCCGGCGTGGTGAAAACGATGGGCGATATCTCCAGTAGCTCGAAAAAAATTTCCGAAATCACCGCCGTGATCAACAGTATTGCTTTCCAGACAAATATTCTGGCGCTCAATGCCGCCGTTGAAGCCGCGCGAGCTGGTGAGCAAGGTCGCGGATTTGCGGTTGTTGCCAGCGAAGTGCGTACACTTGCCAGTCGCAGCGCCCAGGCAGCGAAAGAAATTGAAGGCTTAATCAGCGAATCAGTTGAGTTGATTGGACAAGGGGCTGATGAAGTGGCAACAGCAGGTAAAACGATGAGTGCCATTGTGGATGCAGTGGCGAGCGTCACACATATTATGCAGGAAATTGCCGCTGCTTCGGATGAGCAAAGCAGGGGAATAACGCAGGTTAGCCAGGCGATTTCTGAAATGGATAAAGTAACACAACAGAATGCCTCTCTGGTGGAGGAGGCGTCTGCAGCGGCGGTGTCGCTTGAAGAGCAGGCGACACGATTAACTGAGGCTGTGGATGTATTCCGCCTGAAGAAACAATCGTTACCTGTGGATCAACGAGGGGCAGGCAACTCGGTTAGTTTGGCAACGGCGTGATAATGTCAAAGAAGGGATCGCAAGATCCCTTCACCTTTCAGAATGGCATTGATTTCCGAATTGCGTTAATCATTAGCTGACAGCCGGAAGAGAGCGTTGCATCTACGCGGGTCAGTATTCCAATCGGTTCGCCTGCGCCATGTCCCGGAACAGGCAGCGCCACCAGCGAGGCATGACGCAGGTCGTCTTTTACTGCGCCAGAAGGGACAAACCACACATAGTCATATTCAACCGTAAGCTGACGCGAAAGTGATGCTGAAAGCGTTTCAATACAACCCGAAGGAATTTTGCAGCCCTGGCTTTGTACTAACGCATCTGAATGTTGGCGGGGCGCAGTGCCTTCCGGCGATACGACAACCGGCCATTCCAGTACCCGGCTTAGCGTCACGTTTTCCTGAAGAAGCGGGTGATTAGGCCGGACAACCAATTTCAGCGATTCGAGAAACAGCAATTCGTAATTAAGCCCGGTCATCAGTTCAGGATCTGACATCCGGCCAACACCGATATCAATTTCTCCCGTTTTTAAGCCTGCCAGAATCATGGTGTTACTCATGGTGGCAACTTGCAGAGTGGTCTCTTTTTGTTGCTGATGAAACTGACCAATAACGGAAGGCAAGATCCCCAGTGCAGCAGTGGGTAACGCACCAACCCTTACAACATCATTGTTAAGCCCTTCTTTACGATTAAGCGCCTGACCTGCGGTGTTGATGGCGTCAAGCACTCTGACTGCATGGGTTAAAAATTGCTCACCGGGTAAGGTGAGCTGCGCGCCCTGACGTCCACGGTCAAATAAGCGGGTGCCTGTCAATTGTTCAAGTTCATTCAATGTCTTAGAGAGCGCAGGTTGACTCAAATTAAGGGTTTCAGCCGCGCGCCCCAAAGTTCCTTGTTGTGCGACAGCTACGAAAGTATGAAGGTGGCGCAAACGGATGCGCTGACTAAACAGACTATTTTTTTCCATAAGCGATGTTAAAAACGAAGCGGTGCCGCTGACAAGTGAAGTTGTTTGATTATGATAACTTGATTGCAAAATATTATTAACATATAAAGCAATTTTGTTACGTTTTCAGGCGTGGTTTTACTGATTTCGTGGGGAGATCACAGTTTGTAAATTCTTCCCACCAGAGTAAATGTGGTTACCTACACTCCAGATTACTGACCACTGGAGGCAGAGATTATGGCGAACAGCATCACGGCGGATGAGATTCGGGAACAGTTTTCGCAGGCTATGTCAGCCATGTATCAGCAAGAAGTTCCACAGTACGGTACGCTGCTGGAACTGGTGGCTGACGTCAATCTGTCTGTGCTGGAAAACAATCCCCAATTGCATGAAAAAATGGTAAATGCGGACGAACTGGCGCGACTTAACGTTGAACGTCATGGGGCGATTCGCGTCGGCACCGCACAAGAGCTTGCCACTCTACGGCGGATATTTGCCATTATGGGGATGTATCCGGTCAGTTATTACGATCTCTCGCAGGCGGGCGTGCCGGTACATTCCACAGCATTTCGTCCTATCGATGATGCCTCGTTGGCGCGTAATCCTTTCCGGGTTTTTACCTCATTACTTCGCCTTGAACTCATCGAAAACGAAACCTTGCGCCAGAAGGCGGCGGAGATTTTACATCAGCGCGATATCTTTACCCCGCGTTGTCGGCAACTGTTAGATGTATATGATCGGGAGGGCGGCTTTAGCAAAGCTCAGGCGCGGGAGTTTGTGCAGGAAGTCCTGGAGACGTTTCGCTGGCATCAGTCAGCAACAGTAGATGAAGAAACCTATCGCGCGTTGCACAACGAACATCGACTGATTGCTGATGTGGTCTGTTTTCCTGGCTGCCATATTAACCACCTGACGCCACGCACGCTCGACATTGACCGGGTGCAGTCGATGATGCCCGAATGCGGTATTGAACCCAAAATTCTGATCGAAGGGCCGCCGCGCCGCGAGGTGCCGATTTTACTGCGCCAGACCAGTTTTAAGGCGCTGGAAGAGACCGTGTTGTTTGCAGGGCAAAAGCAGGGAACGCATACCGCACGCTTTGGTGAGATAGAGCAACGTGGTGTGGCATTAACGCCGAAAGGACGGCAACTGTATGATGAGCTTCTGCGTAACGCCGGAATCGGACAGGATAATCTCACTCACCAACTGCATTTGCAGGAAACCTTCAGCGCCTTCCCGGACAGTGAATTTCTGATGCGCCAGCAGGGATTGGCATGGTTTCGCTATCGTCTGACGCCATCGGGTGAGGCGCATCGTCAGGCGATCCATCCCGGTGACGATCCACAACCTTTGATCGAACGTGGTTGGGTAGTGGCGCAACCTATTACCTATGAGGATTTCCTGCCGGTTAGTGCTGCGGGGATCTTCCAGTCGAATCTGGGTAATGAAACGCAAATGCGCAGTCACGGTAATGCCAGCCGGGAGGCTTTTGAACTGGCGCTGGGGTGTCCGGTATTTGATGAGTTTCAGTTGTACCAGGAAGCGGAAGAACGCAGTAAACGCCGCTGTGGTTTGCTTTAAATTCTGTCCAACCGACTTTGCAAAAATTTGCCTGATTTTACAAACGAATCAGGCTCATCCCATCGACAGAAAAAAATTGCCGATTTATGCATATTCTCTGAGTTCAACAATTGGATTATTAATAAATATTGTCTAGAGTGAGCGGTCATTAATAAGCATTTTCTTGCCGCTGAATACGACCAGCGCGGGACCATTCACTACACCAGAAGGACTCACTTTCAGGTATGGATCGTAGACGATTTATTAAAGGTTCAATGGCTATGGCCGCCGTGTGCGGGACTAGCGGCATTGCTTCTCTTTTTTCTCAGGCTGCGTTCGCAGCAGAATCTGATATTGCCGACGGGCAAACCCAGCGTTTTGACTTCTCTATTTTACAGTCAATGGCGCACGACTTAGCGCAAACAGCGTGGCGTGGTGCGCCGCGTCCGTTACCCGATACGCTGGCGACGATGACGCCGCAGGCTTATAACAGCATTCAGTATGACGCCGAAAAATCACTCTGGCATAACGTTGAGAATCGCCAGCTGGACGCTCAGTTCTTCCATATGGGGATGGGATTCCGTCGCCGAGTTCGCATGTTCTCTGTTGATCCAGCAACACATCTGGCGCGCGAAATACACTTCCGTCCGGAGTTGTTCAAATACAACGATGCGGGTGTTGATACCAAACAATTAGAAGGGCAAAGCGATCTCGGTTTTTCGGGATTCCGTGTATTTAAAGCACCGGAGCTGGCGCGCCGCGACGTGGTTTCTTTCCTCGGTGCCAGTTATTTCCGTGCCGTTGATGACACTTATCAATATGGTTTGTCGGCGCGTGGTCTGGCGATCGACACTTACACCGACAGCAAAGAAGAGTTCCCCGACTTTACCGCCTTCTGGTTCGATACGGTAAAACCTGGCGCGACCACTTTTACCGTTTATGCGTTGCTCGATAGCGCCAGCATTACTGGTGCTTACAAGTTCACCATCCACTGTGAGAAGAACCAGGTGATTATGGATGTCGAAAATCACCTGTATGCGCGTAAAGACATTAAACAACTGGGCATCGCGCCGATGACCAGTATGTTCAGTTGCGGGACTAACGAACGTCGTATGTGCGACACCATTCATCCGCAAATCCATGATTCCGACCGTCTTTCCATGTGGCGGGGCAATGGCGAGTGGATCTGCCGTCCGCTGAATAATCCGCAGAAATTGCAGTTCAATGCCTATACCGATAACAATCCAAAAGGGTTTGGCTTGTTGCAGCTGGATCGTGATTTCTCCCATTATCAGGACATTATGGGCTGGTATAACAAACGCCCAAGTCTGTGGGTGGAACCGCGTAACAAGTGGGGTAAGGGCACTATCGGTTTGATGGAGATCCCGACGACGGGAGAAACGCTGGATAATATTGTCTGTTTCTGGCAACCAGAGAAAGCAATCAAAGCGGGCGACGAACTGGCGTTTCAGTATCGTCTTTACTGGAGTGCACAGCCTCCCGTTCATTGTCCATTAGCACGAGTTATGGCGACGCGTACCGGCATGGGAGGCTTCCCGGAAGGCTGGGCGCCAGGTGAACATTATCCGGAAAAATGGGCTCGTCGTTTTGCCGTCGATTTTGTCGGTGGTGATCTGAAAGCGGCTGCGCCGAAAGGGATTGAGCCTGTTATCACACTTTCCAGTGGTGAAGCGAAACAAATAGAAATTCTCTACATTGAGCCGATTGATGGTTACCGTATTCAGTTTGACTGGTATCCGACTTCGGACTCAACTGATCCGGTCGATATGCGTATGTATTTGCGCTGCCAGGGCGATGCCATCAGTGAAACATGGCTGTATCAGTATTTCCCTCCAGCACCGGATAAGCGCCAGTATGTTGACGATCGCGTGATGAACTAATCTTCATTTTTTAGGCACCTTCTTCCGGGAGGGTGCCGTCTGGTTAAACACGATCCCGCTCGCATTTTTCCTCAAGTTAAATGGGTAATCTGATGTTGTATATTCCATATACACGTTGTCAGCCACTAACAGGGAGTGCGTATGTTTCCAGAATATCGAGATTTAATATCCCGTCTGAAAAACGAAAATCCTCGCTTTATGTCCTTGTTTGATAAACATAATAAACTTGATCATGAAATTGCCAGAAAGGAAGGCTCTGACGGTCGAGGATACAATGCGGAAGTCGCTCGCATGAAAAAACAGAAATTACAAATGAAGGATGAGATGCTTAAAATCCTGCAACAGGAGAGCGTCAAAGAGGTGTAAACTTTCCTAAGCCGCCTGCCAGGCGGCTTTTTAACGACTGCAAAGAGTAACAGGAGATAAGATGACTGAAACGATAAAAGTAAGCGACTCACTTGAATTACATGCCGTTGCAGAAAGTCACGTCACACCTCTTTATCAGTTAACCTGCAAAAATAAAAACTGGTTACAGCAGTCGCTAAACTGGCCGCAGTTTGTTCACAGCGAAGAGGACACGCGAAAAACGGTGCAGGGTAATATGATGTTGCATCAACGCGGTTACGCCAAAATGTTCATGATCTTCAAAGAAAATGAACTCGTCGGCGTTATCTCTTTTAATCGAATTGAACCGCTAAATAAAACCGCCGAAATCGGCTACTGGCTGGACGAATCCCATCAGGGACAGGGGATCATTTCTCAGGCGCTACAGGCATTGATTCACCATTACGCCCAGTCTGGTGAACTTAGACGCTTTGTGATCAAATGTCGGGTGGACAACCCGCAAAGCAACCAGGTTGCCTTGCGCAATGGTTTTAGCCTGGAAGGTTGCCTGAAACAGGCTGAGTTCCTGAATGATGTCTATGATGATGTGAATTTATACGCGCGCATTATCGATTCACAATAACCCAGCCAGCGGCGTTCGCGTAATACGTTCCTCACTGTTAATGACTTTTGGACCACGGACATGAATGGTGTCGCCACCAAAGGCTTCAACGACGGCGTGGTCGGTTATCTCCACATGGTTTTCAATCATTACCGCACCTGAAATACGGCTCTTTCCTTGTATTATAACGTGATCGTCAAGTAGAACCGGACCGCCATGCACAACGGCATTTCCGCCAATCAGGACATGATGTTTTAACACGCAATTGCCTTCTACAATGGCATATTCCGCCACCTGTGAGCTGTAATGAATTGTTGGAATCGCATCTTCTTCAGTTCCGGCAATCACACGTGCGTGACCGTAGACTTTCGCACAGTCGCACAGCCAGACGTTGTTTTCTTCATTACCTTCAATACGCGCAAAATCAAAAACTTCGGCACGATGCTCAATAAAAGCATGGCGGACGACGGCATCGCCATAAATTTGCGCCTGATGGACAACGCGTGAGGCGCTGACGCTGGAGCGGTCATAAATTTGTAGCAGAAGATGGTGGTCGGGCGTTAAGCCTTGTGTGGCGACGATCATTGAATGTTGATCGATACAGACCTGACCAAAAATTCTGCACTGACCGCAAACTATTGAATCACGAATGGTGACACTGTCACTTACATGGACGCCCTGGCTGATTTCACTGTTATCGATCCAGGTGTTATCCGTCGTGCAAACCTCTCCCCATAGCACGCTGGCGCCGGTAATACGCGTATTACCGGAAATCACCGTTCCGCCGAACGCAAGAGCATTCTGGTCGTAAATCCAGCAATTACCTTCCTGCGCCAGCACAGTTTCGCTATCGATCCAACCACCAGCCGTCCCTGCTATCACATCATTAAAATCGGCTATGGCAATAATCTGCCGTAATAGCACACTTTTTTTGAAGCCATCTTCCTGATAACTAAAGGCTCGTTGCTCTTCACTTAGACGATATTTGCGCATAGCGTTTTCCCGCAGGTGACTTACTATAACCGTAGCAAATTCTGCGACTCTGGCTATGTTTGAGAAATTTCCATAAAATGCATTTCAAATATACTTTATAAATTAAACAAAATGAGTAACAAGATGCAGAGCGATAAAGTGCTCAATTTACCGGCAGGTTATTTTGGCATTGTGTTGGGGACGATAGGGATGGGATTTGCCTGGCGCTATGCCAGCCAGGTTTGGCAGGTTAGTCACTGGTTGGGGGATGGGCTGGTGATTCTGGCGATGATCATCTGGGGATTATTGACCACCGCATTCATTACCCGACTGATGCGCTTTCCGCAAAGCGTGCTGGCGGAAGTTCGCCATCCGGTGATGAGCAGTTTTGTGAGCTTGTTTCCGGCAACGACGATGCTGGTGGCGATTGGTTTTGTCCCGTGGTTTCGCCCGCTGGCAGTATGTCTGTTCAGCGTTGGGGTAGTGATTCAACTGGTTTACGCTGCCTGGCAAACTGCCGGATTATGGCGCGGTTCTCACCCAGAAGAAGCGACGACACCAGGGCTTTATTTGCCTACTGTTGCCAATAACTTTATCAGCGCGATGGCCTGCGGTGCGCTGGGTTATACCGATGCCGGACTGGTATTTTTAGGCGCTGGCGTCTTCTCCTGGTTAAGCCTTGAACCGGTGATCCTTCAACGACTGCGCAGCTCGGGAGAATTACCCACGGCGCTGCGGACATCGCTTGGCATTCAACTCGCTCCGGCTCTGGTGGCCTGTAGTGCCTGGTTAAGCGTCAACGGCGGCGAGGGGGACACGCTGGCGAAAATGCTCTTTGGCTATGGGCTGCTGCAATTACTGTTTATGCTGCGCCTGATGCCGTGGTATCTCTCACAGCCGTTTAATGCCTCATTCTGGAGTTTTTCGTTCGGTGTTTCCGCGCTGGCTACCACCGGTTTGCATCTGGGAAGCGGTAGCGATAATGGTTTTTTCCATACGCTGGCGGTGCCGTTGTTTATCTTTACCAATTTTATTATTGCATTACTGCTCATCCGTACTTTCGCGCTTCTGATGCAGGGAAAATTGTTAATCAGAACTGAGCGCGCCGTTTTAATGAAATCCGAGGACAAAGAATGATCATTCGTGACGAAAACTACTTTACTAACAAATACGAATTAACCCGCACACACTCCGAAGTTCTGGAAGCGGTGAAAATCGTTAAACCGGGGAAAACGCTGGACTTGGGCTGTGGCAATGGTCGTAACAGTCTTTACCTTGCAGCCAATGGTTATGATGTTGACGCATGGGATAAAAATGCCATGAGTATTGCCAACGTTGAGCGCATTAAAGCCATTGAAAATCTGGAAAATTTACGTACTCAGGTTGTCGATCTGAATAGCCTCACGTTTGATGGACAGTACGATTTTATTCTTTCTACTGTGGTGCTGATGTTCCTGGAGGCGAAAACCATCCCAGGGCTGATTGGCAATATGCAACGTTGCACTAAACCTGGCGGTTACAACCTGATTGTGGCTGCGATGGATACTACTGATTTTCCATGTACCGTCGGCTTTCCGTTTGCCTTCAAAGAGGGAGAGCTACGTCGTTATTATGAAGGCTGGGATTTATTGAAATACAATGAAGATGTCGGTGAATTACACCGCACCGATGCCAACGGTAATCGTATTAAACTGCGTTTCGCTACTATGCTGGCACGTAAAAAATGACCTGAAAAGGATCAACGTAAGAAGTTTGCCTGTTGATCTATTCGGTAAGCATATTTTTTAGCAGGATGATGTGAAATAAGTCACAGCGGATGTGCTTTTTTATCGCCTCAAGTCTCTGAAAATAAATCAATGATGATTGACTCAGCTCCTTTTTCAGCATTGACTATATTGTCGAAAAAGGGGTCGATAAATTTATTTCTGCCAACACTTTTTTTGCCACAACACGAAGCGGTGCTTTTTGCTATAACTTAAAAAGTAATATAATCATCTCAGGAAACTATTCATGCGTACCACATCAATTGCGAAAGTTGCAGCTTTATGCGGCTTGTTGGCTCTGTCCGGCTGTGCCTCTAAAATCACCCAGCCGGATAAATACTCTGGCTTTTTAAAGAATTACTCTGATCTTCAAGAAACAACATCGGCAACAGGTAAACCCGTTTTACGCTGGGTTTCCCCTGATTTCGACCAAAGTAAATATGACAGTATTGTCTGGAATCCAATCACTTATTATCCGGTGCCGAAACCTTCTACTCAGGTAGGGCAGAAAGTATTGGATAGAATTTTGAGTTATACCAATACCGAAATGAAAGAAGCGATTGCGCAGCGCAAACCACTGGTTACCACTGCTGGCCCGCGTAGTCTGATTTTCCGTGGTGCTATTACTGGTGTTGATACTAGTAAAGAAGGACTGCAATTCTATGAAGTGGTTCCTGTTGCATTAGTGGTAGCGGGAACACAAATGGCAACCGGTCACCGTACCATGGATACCCGCCTGTACTTTGAAGGTGAACTGATTGATGCGGCTACCAATAAACCTGTTATCAAAGTCGTTCGTCAGGGCGAAGGTAAAGACCTGAATAACGAAAGTACGCCAATGGCTTTCGAAAATATTAAGCAAGTTATTGATGACATGGCGACCGATGCCACCATGTTTGACGTTAACAAAAAGTAATGCCAGTTGCGCCATCGTAAGATGGCGCTTCTTATTATCGGTTTCTGTCAGCAATTAAATTCAACACCACGTAACAGACGCCGCCGGCAATTAATCCCCAAAACGCCGAACCAATCCCAACCAATGTCAGCCCGCTCGCTGTTACCAGAAATGCCACCACAGCAGCGTCGCGCTCACGCTCATTATGTAGCGCCTGATACAAACTACCGCCAATGGTGCTTAACAGCGCCAGACCAGCCAGCATCTGGATCCAGCTAACCGGTAGGGCTGCCATCATTCCGGTAATGGCGCTACCAAACAGACCCGCAAGCAAATAAAAGACGCCCGCAACGGCGGCAGCCAACCAACGCCTATCTTTGTCCGGATGCGCTTCCGGGCTTTGGCAAATAGCGGCAGTAATTGCCGCAATACCGACGGAATAAACCCCGAAAGGGGAAAAAATCAGCGCCAGCAAGCCAGTGAATACAATCAGTGGCGAAACCGGAGCCGAATACCCGGCCGCTTTCATTGCCGCAATACCCGGTGCGTTTTGCGATGCCATCGTCACCAGAAAAAGGGGGAGTGCAACGCTCAAAGTGTGAGCAAACGAAAATTCAGGGGTAATATAAATGGGGAGAACGGGTTTAAAGACAACATCAGTTGTGACAACGTCACCTTGCGCGATAACGATCACGATCCCAATAATCATCGCGGCAATTACCGCATAGCGCGGTGCAACGACCTTGGTTGCCAGCCATACCAGCAACATACTGCCACACAACGTAAACTGACCATCCAGACTGGCAAACGCCTGTAAACCAAAGCGTAATAAAATCCCGGCAAGCATTGCCGCCGCAAGCGAGTGCGGAATAATGCGCATCAGACGAGCAAAGAGTCCCGTTATGCCGCAGAGGACAATTAATGCGTTGGTGACTATAAAAACGCCGATGGCTTCGTTAAGTGTTAGCCCCTGTAAACCAGTGACCAACAGCGCCGCGCCAGGCGTTGACCATGCGGTGAGAACAGGCACGCGATACCATAATGTCAGCGCCAGCGTACTGACTCCCATTGCCAGTCCCAGCGCCGTCATCCAGCCGGAGATTTGTGCAGTGGTTGCTCCGGCGACAATCGCCGCTTGCCAGATTATTGCTGCTGAACTGGCGTAGCCAATCAATACCGCCAGAAACCCCGCCAGTAGCGTGGGGGGAGGAATAGAAAACAGACGCATAGTCACCTCGTGCGTTATAGCGTACAGGCACCGTAGCATCTGTCCATTATAACGCACAAGTGATAAACTCCTGTTTTGCCGGAGGAGTCGCATGGAAAATCTCGCTCGCTTTTTATCCACTACGCTTAAACATCTTCGTCAGCAGCGAGGCTGGAGTCTTTCGCGACTGGCAGACGCCACGGGCGTTTCTAAAGCCATGTTAGGGCAGATTGAGCGCAATGAGTCCAGTCCGACGGTCGCGACACTCTGGAAAATTGCCACCGGGATGAACGTGCCATTTTCGACATTTATTTCGCCGCCGCAGACCATTACGCCATCAGTTTATGATCCACAACAGCAGGCAATGGTGATCACTTCGCTGTTTCCTTATGATCCGCAACTCTGCTTTGAACACTTCTCGATTCAGATGGCACCCGGTGCAATAAGCGAATCGACGCCGCACGAAAAAGGGGTAATTGAGCATGTTGTCGTCATTGATGGACAGCTTGATCTGTGCGTTGATGGTGAATGGCGTAGTCTTAATTGTGGAGAAGGTGTTCGTTTTGCTGCCGACGTCAGGCATGTCTATCGTAATTGTGGGGAGCAAACCGTACATTTTCATTCCCTCATCCATTACCCGCGTAGTTAAGCGGGAAAACTATTTCGCAACGTCGCGCTTGTGGCTAAAATAGCCGCCATTTTTCAGCTACTGGATAAGAAAGTGACCGTATCTTCTCATCGTCTTGAACTGTTAAGCCCGGCACGCGATGCCGCCATTGCCCGCGAAGCTATTTTGCACGGTGCCGATGCTGTTTATATCGGCGGACCTGGTTTTGGTGCCCGTCATAATGCCAGTAATAGCCTGAAAGATATTGCCGAGCTGGTGCCATTTGCCCATCGTTATGGTGCAAAAATTTTCGTCACGCTTAACACCATTTTGCATGACGATGAACTGGAACCGGCGCAGCGACTGATTACCGACCTTTACCAGACAGGCGTTGATGCACTGATCGTTCAGGATATGGGGATTCTGGAACTTGATATTCCGCCGATTGAACTGCACGCCAGTACGCAGTGTGATATTCGCACTGTAGAGAAAGCGAAGTTTCTTTCGGACGTCGGTTTTACGCAGATTGTGCTGGCGCGAGAGCTGAATCTTGAGCAGATCCGTGCGATTCATCAGGCCACGGACGCGACCATTGAGTTCTTTATTCATGGTGCACTGTGCGTGGCATATTCCGGTCAGTGCTACATTTCTCATGCGCAAACAGGGCGTAGCGCCAACCGTGGCGATTGCTCGCAGGCGTGCCGTTTGCCATATACATTGAAAGACGATCAGGGGCGGGTGGTTTCCTATGAAAAACACCTGCTGTCGATGAAAGATAACGATCAGACTGCCAACCTGGGCGCTTTGATTGATGCAGGCGTGCGTTCCTTCAAGATTGAAGGGCGTTACAAAGATATGAGCTACGTGAAGAATATCACCGCCCACTATCGCCAGATGCTGGATGCCATTATTGAAGAACGTAGCTTTTTGGCGCGAGCTTCATCCGGTCGTACTGAGCACTTCTTCGTACCGTCGACAGAAAAAACCTTCCATCGTGGCAGCACCGACTACTTTGTTAACGCGCGTAAAGGCGATATTGGCGCATTCGATTCACCGAAATTTATCGGCCTGCCGGTGGGTGAAGTATTGAAAGTGGCGAAAGATCATCTTGATGTTGAGGTTACCGAACCGCTGGCTAACGGCGATGGACTGAACGTAATGATTAAGCGTGAAGTCGTCGGCTTTCGTGCCAACACGGTAGAGAAAACTGGGGAAAATCAGTACCGCGTCTGGCCAAATGAGATGCCAGTGGAGCTGCACAAAATTCGCCCGCACCATCCGCTTAATCGCAACCTCGACCATAACTGGCAGCAGGCGTTGACCAAAACCTCCAGCGAACGTCGGGTGGCGGTAGACATTGAACTGGGCGGCTGGCAGGAACAACTGATTCTGACTCTGACCAGTGAAGAGGGCGTCAGTATCACTCATACGCTGGACGGGCAGTTCGACGAAGCGAATAACGCCGAAAAAGCACTCCTCAATCTGAAAGAGGGATTGTCGAAGCTTGGGCAAACCATCTATTACGCCCGCGATGTGCAAATTAATTTGCCGGGGGCGCTGTTTGTGCCAAACAGTCTGTTAAATCAGTTCCGCCGTGAGGCTGCTGAAATGCTGGATGCTGCGCGTCTTGCCAGTTATCAGCGCGGTAGTCGTAAACCGGTTGCTGACCCTGCGCCAGTTTATCCGCAAACGCATTTGAGTTTCCTCGCGAACGTATACAACCAGAAAGCTCGTGAATTTTATCATCGCTATGGTGTGCAACTGATTGATGCTGCCTATGAAGCGCATGAAGAGAAGGGCGAAGTGCCGGTAATGATCACCAAGCATTGTCTGCGCTTTGCCTTCAATCTGTGCCCGAAACAGGCGAAAGGCAATATCAAAAGCTGGAAAGCAACGCCAATGCAACTGGTTAACGGCGATGAAGTGTTAACGCTAAAGTTTGATTGCCGGCCGTGTGAGATGCACGTCATTGGCAAAATCAAAAATCACATTCTGAAAATGCCGTTACCGGGGAGTGTTGTCGCCTCCGTAAGCCCGGATGAACTGATGAAAACATTGCCGAAGCGAAAAGGGTAAAACGCAAATTTTCAGACCTGTTAACAACTTATTGAATTTGCAGATATTACAGGCCGGGTAAGGCGTTCATACCGTATCCGGCAACAACCGACTCAACGCTGTCCCGCTTCTGGTTTGCGTGACTTTTGCCAGTAAAAATGCTCGCGCAAACCTTCTGCCGATTCTTCCGCAACGGCGCGCAATTCATCACTGTCCGCTTCATGACGCAGTTGATGATCCACATTTTTTACCCACAAAAATTCATGTCCTTTGTGTCCTGCCATCAACTGTCCAGAGAACAGCGCACACGTTAATAAGACAACCGCTAACGCCTTCGTAAACATCCCGACACCTTTTTCTTACCTTTTGCCGCTATGATGCCGATAGTTTCTTGATGTTATTATTCAGTTTTGCAAATTAGCGCAAAGAAATTCTGGAATCAGCCTTCCTTATTTGGCATCGCATTCTGCCGTTGCGGCGATTAAGTGCTATTTTCGAGCAAATTACACACGGAGGTAAACATTAATGTTTACTTTGTTGATATACTCAGCGGCAGGGAGGCGATGTGAAACAAAGCGAGTTCAGACGTTGGCTCGACTCTCAGGGCGTCGATGTAGCGAATGGCAGCAACCATTTAAAACTCAGGTTTCACGGGAGGCGCAGTGTCATGCCGCGTCACCCAAGTGAAGAGATTAAAGAAAGCAATTCTGAAACAACTCGGTTTGAGTTAATCGCCAATTAAAAGGTTAATGACATGCGAGAGACAGTCGAAATTATGCGTTATCCCGTCACTCTTACACCCGCGCCGGAAGGCGGTTATATGGTTTCTTTTGTGGATATCCCTCAAGCGTTGACCCAGGGCGAAACTGTCGCTGAAGCGATGGAAGCGGCAAAAGATGCTTTACTGATCGCATTTGATTTTTATTTTGAAGACAACGAGCTTATCCCGTTACCTTCGCCATTAAATAGTCACGATCACTTTATTGAAGTGCCTTTGAGCGTTGCCTCTAAAGTATTGCTGTTAAATGCTTTTTTGCAGTCAGACATTACTCAGCAAGAGCTGGCGAAGCGAATTGGTAAACCTAAGCAGGAGATCACCCGCTTGTTTGATTTGCACCACGCGACAAAAATCGACGCCGTCCAGCTTGCGGCTAAAGCTCTGGGCAAAGAGTTATCGCTGGTGATGGTTTAATTACAGTTAACGAAAAGTTGTCATTTTTAACAACTGATATAGACTGCCGGATCATCTGCACATAAAAACGATCCGATAATGAAAAAATACCAGCAACTGGCAGAACAATTACGCGAGCAGATTGCGTCGGGCATCTGGCAACCCGGCGATCGTTTGCCTTCGTTGCGTGAACAGGTGGCGCTTTCTGGTATGAGCTTTATGACCGTCAGCCATGCCTACCAGTTACTCGAAAGTCAGGGGCATATTATCGCGCGACCGCAGTCGGGTTATTACGTTGCACCACAGGCATTAAAAATGCCGAAAGCCCCAGTCGTTCCAGTCACACGTGATGAAACAGTCGATATCAATACTTATATTTTTGACATGTTGCAGGCCAGTCGCGATCCTTCAGTGGTGCCGTTTGCATCCGCTTTTCCCGATCCGCGCTTGTTTCCGCTTCAACAACTCAATCGCTCCCTGGCACAGGTAAGCAAAACCGCAACGGCGATGAGCGTGATTGAAAACTTACCTCCAGGGAATGCTGAGCTTCGTCAGGCTATTGCTCGTCGCTATGCCTTACAGGGCATCACAATTTCGCCCGATGAAATCGTCATCACCGCCGGGGCGTTAGAGGCATTAAACCTCAGTTTGCAAGCGGTAACCGAGCCGGGTGATTGGGTGATTGTCGAGAATCCTTGTTTCTACGGCGCGTTGCAGGCGCTGGAGCGGTTACGGCTGAAGGCGTTATCGGTAGCGACGGATGTTAACGAAGGGATCGACCTTCAGGCGCTTGAACTGGCGTTACAAGAGTATCCGGTGAAAGCGTGCTGGTTAATGACCAACAGCCAGAACCCGCTCGGTTTTACCTTAACGCCACAGAAAAAAGCGCGGCTGGTAGAACTCCTTAGTCAGTACAACGTGATGCTGATTGAAGATGACGTCTACAGCGAACTTTACTTCGGACGGGAAAAACCGCTGCCCGCAAAAGCGTGGGATCGCCACGATGGCGTGCTGCATTGTTCATCATTCTCCAAATGCCTGGTGCCAGGTTTTCGCATCGGTTGGGTCGCCGCAGGAAAACATGCGCGTAAAATCCAACGTTTGCAGTTGATGAGTACACTTTCCACCAGTTCACCGATGCAGCTTGCCCTGGTGGATTACCTTTCTACACGCCGCTACGATGCGCATCTGCGTCGTCTACGTCGTCAGCTTGCGGAACGCAAACAACGCGCCTGGCAGGCGCTGCTGCGTTACCTGCCTGCGGAGGTGAAAATACACCATAACGACAGTGGTTATTTTCTCTGGCTGGAACTTCCCGAACCGTTAGATGCAGGCGAATTAAGTCTGACGGCACTGGCGCATCACATCAGTATTGCGCCGGGTAAAATGTTTTCTACTGGCGAACGCTGGTCGCGTTTTTTCCGTTTTAATACCGCGTGGCAATGGGGAGAGCGCGAAGAACAGGCAGTAAAAGAATTAGGCAAACTTATTCAAGAACATCTGAAGTAACTTTCAATTTAATTCCTCTCAGGTTGGGTAATATGAATTTCGAATAGAAGCCATATTTCGTAACCCCTTGTCTATACTCCAGAAGATAGCTTCACAGACGGCATAATGCGCGTTAGCTCACAACCTGATTAAATTTTCTCAGGGGTGAAGGTGTGCCTGCAAGCCGCCGTCTATGGTTAAACAAGGAGATATTTTTACGGCACGGCGGCTGAACAATTAATTACGACAGGAGTAAGACCTTATGAGCAAGACATTTGCCCGCAGCAGCCTGTGTGCGCTCACCATGACTATAATGACCGCTCACGCCGCCGAACCGCCTACCAATTTAGATAAACCGGAAGGGCGACTGGATATTATTGCCTGGCCGGGATACATCGAACGCGGACAAACTGATAAACAATACGACTGGGTAACGCAATTCGAAAAAGAGACAGGTTGCGCGGTAAATGTGAAAACCGCCGCGACTTCCGATGAAATGGTCAGTCTGATGACCAAAGGGGGTTACGATCTGGTCACGGCGTCCGGCGATGCCTCGCTGCGTTTGATTATGGGTAAACGCGTGCAGCCGATTAATACCGCGCTAATTCCTAACTGGAAAACACTCGATCCGCGTGTAGTAAAAGGCGACTGGTTTAACGTTGGCGGTAAAGTATATGGTACGCCGTATCAGTGGGGGCCTAACCTGTTGATGTACAACGCCAAAACCTTCCCGACACCGCCGGATAGCTGGCAAGTGGTTTTTGTTGAGCAGAATCTGCCGGACGGCAAGAGTAATAAAGGTCGGGTACAGGCCTATGATGGCCCCATTTATATTGCCGATGCCGCGTTGTTCGTCAAAGCTACGCAGCCGCAGTTGGGCATCAGCGATCCGTACCAACTTACCGAAGAACAGTACCAGGCGGTGCTGAAAGTGCTGCGCGATCAACATAGTTTGATACATCGCTACTGGCATGACACCACCGTGCAAATGAGCGATTTCAAAAACGAGGGTGTGGTTGCTTCTAGTGCCTGGCCGTATCAGGCCAACGCGTTGAAAGCCGAAGGCCAACCAATCGCCACAGTATTCCCGAAAGAGGGGGTTACCGGCTGGGCTGATACCACCATGCTGCATAGCGAAGCGAAACATCCGGTTTGCGCCTACAAATGGATGAACTGGTCATTAACGCCAAAAGTGCAGGGTGATGTGGCAGCCTGGTTTGGCTCATTGCCGGTAGTGCCGGAAGGATGTAAAGCCAGTCCGTTATTAGGCGAAAAAGGCTGTGAGACCAACGGTTTTAACTATTTCGATAAAATTGCTTTCTGGAAAACGCCTATAGCAGAAGGGGGCAAGTTTGTTCCCTACAGTCGCTGGACGCAGGATTACATTGCCATTATGGGCGGTCGCTAACTTCGCTGAGGTGTTTTATGACGTACGCAGTGGAGTTTGACAACGTCTCGCGGTTGTACGGTGACGTGCGCGCGGTAGATGGCGTCAGTATTGCGATAAAAGATGGTGAGTTCTTTTCAATGCTGGGGCCGTCCGGCTCCGGCAAAACCACCTGCCTGCGCCTGATTGCCGGATTTGAACAACTTTCCGGCGGGGCGATCGCTATCTTTGGTAAACCCGCCAGCAATCTGCCACCGTGGGAGCGGGATGTTAATACCGTTTTCCAGGACTATGCGCTGTTTCCCCATATGTCGATTCTCGATAACGTGGCCTACGGGTTAATGGTCAAAGGTGTGGAGAAAAAAAAGCGTTACATCATGGCGCAAGAGGCGCTGGAAAAAGTGGCGCTTGGTTTTGTTCAGCAACGTAAGCCGTCACAACTTTCTGGTGGTCAGCGCCAGCGGGTTGCTATCGCCAGAGCATTAGTAAATGAACCACGCGTATTATTGCTGGATGAACCACTCGGCGCGCTGGATCTCAAGTTGCGTGAGCAGATGCAACTTGAGCTGAAAAAGCTGCAACAATCTCTCGGCATCACGTTTATCTTCGTCACCCACGATCAGGGGGAAGCATTATCAATGTCCGACCGTGTGGCAGTGTTCAACAACGGTCGCATTGAGCAGGTCGATTCACCACGTGATCTCTACATGCGCCCGCGCACGCCGTTTGTTGCCGGATTCGTCGGTACATCCAACGTTTTTGATGCGCTGATGGCAGAGAAACTTTGCGGAATGATGGGTAGCTTCGCATTGCGCCCGGAACATATTCGCCTCAATACACCTGGCGAAGTGCAGGCTAATGGCACGATCCAGGCGGTGCAGTATCAGGGCGCGGCGACCCGTTTTGAACTGACACTGAGCGGCGGTGAAAAACTGCTGGTAAGTCAGGCAAATATGACGGGGGAAGAACTCCCCGCTACGCTTACTCCAGGACAACAGGTGATGGTTTCCTGGGCGCGCGATGTGATGGTGCCGCTGGTTGAGGAGAGGTGAATGGCGATGAACGTATTGCAATCACCTTCACGTCCAGGTCTGGGCAAGGTGTCAGGTTTCTTCTGGCGGAATCCGGGGCTGGGGCTGTTTTTGCTGCTGCTTGGCCCGTTGATGTGGTTTGGCATCGTCTATTTCGGTTCGCTGCTGACGCTGTTATGGCAGGGCTTTTATACTTTTGATGATTTCACCATGTCGGTAACACCGGAACTGACACTGGCGAATATCCGCGCGCTGTTTAATCCGGCCAATTACGACATCATTCTGCGCACGTTAACAATGGCAGTTGCTGTGACCATCGCCAGTGCTTTTTTGGCCTTTCCGATGGCGTGGTATATGGCGCGCTACACCAGCGGTAAGATGAAAGCGTTTTTTTACATTGCGGTAATGTTGCCGATGTGGGCGAGCTATATCGTCAAAGCCTATGCCTGGACGTTATTGCTGGCGAAAGATGGCGTGGCGCAGTGGTTTTTACAGCATTTGGGGTTGGAACCGTTATTAACTGCGTTTCTCACGCTACCGGCGGTGGGTGGTAATACACTGTCAACTTCCGGACTGGGACGCTTTCTGGTGTTTCTCTACATCTGGCTGCCGTTCATGATTCTGCCGGTGCAGGCGGCGCTGGAGCGTTTGCCCTCGTCACTTTTGCAAGCCTCAGCGGATTTAGGCGCACGTCCACGGCAAACCTTCCGTTATGTGGTGTTACCGCTGGCGATCCCTGGCATTGCAGCCGGCTCTATTTTTACCTTCTCGCTAACGCTGGGCGATTTTATTGTCCCGCAGCTGGTTGGCCCGCCGGGGTATTTTATCGGCAACATGGTTTACTCGCAGCAAGGCGCGATTGGCAATATGCCGATGGCAGCAGCGTTCACCCTGGTGCCGATTGTTTTGATCGCACTGTATCTGGCGTTCGTGAAACGTCTGGGAGCGTTCGATGCACTCTGAGCGCGCACCGTTTTTCCTCAAACTGGCGGCCTGGGGCGGCGTGGTTTTCCTCCATTTTCCCATCCTGATTATCGCGGCCTATGCTTTTAACACTGAAGATGCGGCGTTTAGTTTTCCACCGCAAGGTCTGACGCTGCACTGGTTTAGCGTGGCAGCACAGCGTAGTGATATTCTTGATTCCGTGACACTGTCACTTAAAGTGGCGACGCTGGCGACATTAATTGCGCTGGTATTAGGGACGCTGGCCGCCGCCGCGCTCTGGAGACGAGACTTTTTCGGCAAAAACGCCATTTCGCTGTTATTGCTGCTGCCCATTGCGCTGCCGGGCATTGTCACAGGCCTGGCGTTATTAACCGCGTTTAAAACTATCAATCTGGAGCCGGGGTTTTTCACCATCGTAGTCGGTCATGCGACTTTTTGTGTAGTGGTGGTGTTTAACAATGTCATCGCCCGTTTTCGCCGCACCTCGTGGAGTCTGGTTGAGGCGTCAATGGATCTTGGGGCCAATGGCTGGCAAACCTTCCGCTACGTTGTGTTGCCGAATCTTAGTTCGGCGTTACTGGCAGGAGGAATGCTGGCGTTTGCCTTGTCGTTCGATGAAATCATCGTTACGACTTTTACGGCAGGTCATGAACGAACGTTACCGTTGTGGTTGCTCAATCAGCTTGGGCGACCGCGTGATGTACCGGTAACCAACGTGGTGGCACTGCTGGTTATGTTGGTAACAACCTTGCCGATCCTGGGGGCCTGGTGGCTAACCCGCGAAGGCGACAATGGTCAATAACCACTGATACAGGAATATGCTATGCAACATAAGTTACTGATTAACGGAGAACTGGTTAGCGGCGAAGGGGAAAAACAGCCTGTCTATAATCCGGCAACGGGGGACGTTTTACTGGAGATTGCCGAGGCATCCGCAGAGCAGGTCGATGCTGCTGTGCGCGCGGCAGATGCAGCATTTGCCGAATGGGGGCAAACCACGCCGAAAGTGCGTGCGGAATGCCTGCTGAAACTGGCGGATGTTATCGAAGAAAATGGTCAGGTTTTTGCCGAACTGGAGTCCCGTAATTGTGGCAAACCGCTGCATAGTGCGTTCAATGATGAAATTCCGGCGATTGTCGATGTCTTTCGCTTTTTCGCCGGTGCGGCGCGCTGCCTGAACGGTCTGGCGGCTGGCGAATATCTTGAAGGTCATACTTCGATGATCCGCCGCGATCCGTTGGGGGTTGTGGCTTCTATCGCGCCGTGGAATTACCCGCTGATGATGGCAGCGTGGAAACTGGCTCCGGCGCTGGCGGCAGGGAACTGCGTGGTGCTTAAACCATCAGAAATCACCCCGCTAACAGCGTTGAAGCTGGCAGAACTGGCGAAAGATATCTTCCCGGCAGGCGTGATTAACGTGTTGTTTGGCAGAGGCAAAACGGTGGGTGATCCGCTGACCGGACATCCAAAAGTGCGCATGGTGTCGCTGACGGGGTCTATCGCCACTGGTGAGCACATCATCAGTCATACGGCACCGTCCATCAAGCGCACTCATATGGAACTTGGCGGTAAAGCGCCAGTGATTGTCTTTAATGATGCTGACGTTGAAGCGGTTGTCGAAGGTGTCCGTACATTTGGCTATTACAATGCCGGGCAAGATTGTACTGCTGCCTGCCGTATCTACGCGCAAAAAGGCATTTACGACGTGCTGGTAGAAAAACTCGGTGCCGCAGTGGCAACGTTGAAATCAGGCGCGCCGGGTGATGAATCCACAGAGCTTGGCCCGTTAAGTTCACTGGCGCATCTCGAACGCGTCAGCCGGGCGGTGGAAGAGGCGAAGGCGACGGGACACATTAAGGTGATCACCGGCGGTGAAAAGCGGCAGGGTAATGGTTATTATTATGCGCCTACACTGCTGGCTGGTGCGTTACAAGAAGATGCTATCGTCCAAAGAGAGGTATTTGGGCCGGTAGTCAGCGTGACGGTCTTCGACAACGAAGAGCAAGTAGTTAACTGGGCGAATGACAGCCAGTATGGCTTAGCTTCTTCAGTATGGACGAAAGATGTGGGTAGAGCGCACCGCGTCAGCGCACGTCTGCAATATGGCTGCACTTGGGTTAATACCCATTTCATGCTGGTGAGTGAAATGCCGCACGGCGGGCAGAAACTTTCAGGTTATGGCAAAGATATGTCACTTTATGGGCTGGAAGATTACACCGTAGTACGCCACGTAATGGTTAAACATTAAGGATAATGTTGTAAATCTGGAGATTGTGAGAAGATCTAACGCACTGTCAGAGAGTTGATTTTTCTCTGACAGTGCGTACTGCGTGCAATTTTGCTACATCAGATAAACCATCCAAATCTCATAGAGATAAGAGTAAACAACCCAACAGCAGCAAAGAGATTTATCAGCACTACAGTTCTACTGGAAACGTTCATTTTTGCCACCTTTTGTCATAACCCTTATGTGTATAGTACGGGTTAAGAAAATCCGCAATCATACTTATTCTGAAGATGGACAAGAACATGCCGTAGGTTATTGAATTTATCTCAAATGGACTGAAAACTTGATACACATCAAGAAATGACGCATATTTGCGCGCGTTTTATTCATCTGGCTGGACGCCCATACATGTCTCTTTATCAATATATGCTTGTTTTTTATGCTGCCATGGCAGCAATCGCCTTTCTCATTACCTGGTTTCTTTCCCACGATAAGAAGAGCATTCGCTTTCTGAGCGCCTTTCTGGTGGGGATTACATGGCCAATGAGTTTTCCGGTGGCGCTACTGTTTTCACTATTTTAAATCTTACACGCTGGCTTGACGGCACAACGCAGACTTATATCATTTGAGTGAATCGATAAATTTCACAAGTGGCTGAGGAGAAAGTATGTCGCATCTGGATGAAGTCATCGCGCGCGTGGATGCCGCGATTGAGGAGAGCGTCATTGCCCATATGAACGAGTTGTTAATCGCCCTGAGTGATGACGCAGAGTTAAGCCGGGAAGATCGCTACACACAGCAGCAGCGTTTGCGTACCGCAATCGCTCATCACGGACGCAAGCATAAAGAAGATATGGAGGCGCGCCACGAACAATTAACCAAAGGCGGCACCATCCTCTGATTAAAACGTGCGTCTGGCCACCAGCCAGGCGCCAACTACCAACAAAACTGCCCCGCAAATTGGGCCAATCAGCGCCCGAAGTGGTACGCCATGACTGCGGAAAATATCCAGCACCAGACCACCAATAAGTTGACTGGCGACCAGTACCGCAATGGTCGTTGCCGCGCCAATATTCTGATATCCGCTGATACTGGCGAAAACAAAAAACGATCCCAACAAACCAGGGATTAGAGTCCACCAGCGCACGCTGGACACCAGTTCGCCAAAGCCTGCTGTTCCTTGCTTAAACCATAAAATAGACACGAACAGCACAATCCCCACCAGTGAGTTCAGCAGCATGGCGATGAGAATGGTGGAGGATGTCTGGGTGATGCGTACCATCAATGTGTTTTGCACCACAAGACCAATCCCGGCAGCGATCAAAAAGGCAAGGGTAAGCGACTGATTCATCCAAGTGAGTCCGGTTCGCTACGATCGTCAAGCTGCAATTGCATAAAGGTGAGATCCAACCAGCGACCAAATTTAGTACCAACTTGGGGCATTTGCGCTGTGACGACAAATCCCAGCGACTGGTGCAGATGCAACGACGCCTGATTTTGTGATTCTATGCCGGCAACCATCACATGCTTACCGCAGTTCCGCGCTTCATCAATCAACGCGCGTAACAATTTTCGCCCAAGACCTTTGCCCTGATGATCCGGATGGACATAAACCGAATGTTCCACGGTATGGCGAAAACCGTCGAAACTACGCCAGTCACCAAACGAGGCATACCCTGTAACTACGCCATCTTCTTCGCTCACCAGCACCGGATAACCCGATAAAGTTCGTGCTTCAAACCAGGCAATGCGGTTATCTGTATCCACAGTCTGGTCGTTCCAGATAGCTGCCGTATGCAGTACAGCGTGGTTATAAATTTCCGCAATTGCAGCACAATCGGCTTTGCGGGCAGAACGGATGGACATCTTAAGCCTCGATAAAATAATGATGATGACGTTATCAATACTATCGAAAACAGCCCGAAGCAACGGATTCCTCGATGAAATGATTGCGTGTCGCAGTAGTGATGTGACGGCTGCAAACTAAACCAATCCAGTGAGCCTGCTACTATTGATGGATTCATGCCAAAAGCACAGGAAATGTAATGAACACATCCCCCCC
>NZ_AEJZ01000025.1:0-70705 GCF_000208525.1 Escherichia sp. TW14182 | reverse complement strand
CCCAAAAAACCCCGCCTGCGTCTTCACCGGCAAGGGGCTATCTTTTGGCGGCAGTCTGATTCGCCCGGAAGCGACCGGTTACGGTCTGGTTTATTTCACTGAAGCGATGCTGAAACGCCACGGTATGGGTTTTGAAGGAATGCGTGTTTCCGTTTCTGGCTCCGGCAACGTCGCCCAGTACGCTATCGAAAAAGCGATGGAATTTGGCGCTCGCGTGGTTACAGCATCAGACTCCAGCGGCACCGTGGTTGATGAAAGCGGATTCACGAAAGAGAAACTGGCGCGTCTTATCGAAATCAAATCCAGCCGCGATGGTCGCGTTGCAGATTACGCCAAAGAATTTGGTCTGGTCTATCTCGAAGGCCAACAGCCGTGGTCTGTTCCGGTTGATATCGCCCTGCCTTGCGCGACCCAGAACGAACTGGATGTAGACGCCGCGCACCAGCTTATTGCCAATGGTGTTAAAGCGGTGGCGGAAGGGGCAAATATGCCAACCACCATCGAAGCGACTGAACTGTTCCAGCAGGCAGGCGTACTGTTTGCACCGGGTAAAGCGGCCAACGCTGGCGGCGTTGCGACATCGGGGCTGGAAATGGCGCAAAACGCTGCGCGTCTGGGCTGGAAAGCCGAGAAAGTTGATGCGCGTTTGCACCATATTATGCTGGATATCCACCATGCCTGTGTTGAACACGGTGGTGAAGGTGAGCAAACCAACTACGTGCAGGGCGCGAATATTGCAGGCTTTGTGAAGGTTGCCGATGCGATGCTGGCGCAGGGCGTAATTTAAGTCATCAGGCGTTTGCGCCGGATGCGGCGTGGACGCCGCATCCGGCCTACAAAAATCTACTGCATCAGACCTTTATGTTATCGCGTCACTGCCCGCGTCTTCTGATGGCGGGCTTTTTTTCACCGCTCGCTTGCGTGGTGAAGCCTTTTTCTTCTCTTCTCCACTACCCGGTGCCACTATGCCGCGAAACTGCCGCACCGGCGTACGTTTTGCCTGATCAATCAATTGGTAAAGCGTCCCCACCAGCGGCTGCATAAAGTCCTGGTAGCGACACTGCTTTTCGCTGATTTGCGTCAGCACCGATTCCCAGTGCGCGGTCATGTCCGGTCGCGTCGCCATCTCTGGCAGCGAATGGAATAACGCTTTTCCGGCGTCGGTGGAGTGGATATAGCGCCCTTTTTTGGTCAGGAAACCACGCTTGAACAGCAGTTCAATAATCCCGGCACGAGTTGCTTCCGTCCCTAGTCCATCGGTCGCACGAAGGATTTTTTTCAGATCTTTGTCCTGCACAAAGCGCGCGATCCCGGTCATCGCTGAAAGCAGCGTTGCATCGGTGAAATGACGTGGTGGCTGAGTTTGCCGCTCTACCACTTCACCTTTTTCACACAATAACTCATCGCCTTTCGCTACCACCGGCAGCGGTGTACCATCGTTTTCTTCATCACGCTCTTTGCTGCCTAACAGCGTGCGCCAGCCTGCTTCAGCAAGAAAACGGGCTTTAGCGACAAATTTGCCTTTGGCAATGTCCAGTTCGATAACACATTTGCGGAACACCGCATCCGGACAGAACTGCATCAAATACTGACGGGCAATCAGGTTATAGACCTTCGCTTCGTTCTCCGTCAGGTTGATGGCAGAACTCCGCGCGGTCGGGATGATGGCGTGGTGCGCATCGACCTTTTTGTCATCCCAGCAGCGATTACGTAAATCTGGATCAACCACCGGCTGCGGTAACAAGCCCGGCGCATGAACGCTGATGGCATTCATTACCGCCTGACGTCCGGCAAAATGTTCTTCCGGCAAATAACGACAATCGGAACGCGGATAAGTGATCAGTTTGTGCGTTTCGTACAGCTTCTGGCAGATATCAAGTACGTTCTGCGCACTCAGACCAAAGCGTTTTGCTGCTTCAATCTGCAACGCCGAAAGTGAAAACGGCAACGGCGCGGATTCTGATTCCCGTTTATCGTTATAACTGGTGACAATCGCCGGTTGACCGCTGATGCGGTTAACCACATGCTCCGCCAGTGGACGATGCAGCAAGCGCCCTTCTTCATCCTGGTACGGCTCACACGCTTCGCTCGGTTGCCAGATAGCGGTAAATCGCTCATCGGCAGGCGTCACGATATGCGCTTTGACCTCAAAGAAATCTTTCGCCACGAAGTTTTCAATTTCTTCGTCGCGGCGCACCACCAGCCCGAGCACTGGCGTCTGCACGCGTCCAACGGAAAGGACGCCCTGATAACCCGCATTGCGACCGAGAATGGTGTACGCGCGGGTCATATTGATGCCGTACAGCCAGTCGGCACGCGCTCGCGCCAGCGCAGAAACGCATAGCGGTACAAACTCGCTATTGGAACGAAGACGATCGATCGCCCGTTCAACCGCCTGCGGGTTCAGGTCGTTGATCAAGCAACGCTGCACCTGCTGACGCTTTTCCGGCGCCAGTTGCAGGTAGTCCAGCACTTCATCCACCAGCAATTGCCCTTCGCGATCCGGGTCTCCGGCATGAATAATTTCGCTGGCTTCATGCAGAAAGCGTTTGATGACGTTAAGTTGTTTGGTCACGGAGGGTCGTGGCTGTAATTGCCACTTTTCCGGGACAATGGGGAGATCGGCCAGGTTCCAGCGCGCATAGCGACTGTCGTAGGCGTCTGGCTGCGCCTGCTCAAGCAGGTGACCAATACACCAGGTCACCACCTGACCGTTACCGCACTCGATAAAGCCATCGCCTTTACGGTGCGGTTTGGGCAGGACATCAGCAATAGCGCGCGCCAGACTCGGTTTTTCGGCAATAAATAACCGCATTGAATTAACGGATCTCAACCATGGCACGACCAGCGCGCGCAGGCACCAGTTCGCCAATCGCCGTCAGTTCGATACCAAATTCGGCAGCGGTAGCTTTTACTTCGTTTTCAGCCTCTGGCATCACCGCCAGCAGCAGACCGCCGGAGGTTTGCGGATCGCACAGCAGATCGCGCACTTCACGCGGCATTTCACCCATCAGATGACCATAGCTGGCAAAGTTGCGTTCGGTGCCGCCAGGTACTGCACCCAGCTTAATGTACTCTTCCACGCCAGGCAGTTTCGGGATCGCGTCATAGTCGACACGTGCCTGTACGCCTGCGCCCTGACACATTTCGCTCAAATGCCCCAGCAGACCAAAACCAGTCACGTCAGTCATCGCTTTTACGCCTTCGATGTTGGCAAAGGACGCGCCTGCGATGTTCATCCGGCACATCACTTCCGTCGCCAGCCCCTGATGTTCCGGTTTCAGCAGTGATTTTTTCTCCGCAGTGGTAAGAACGCCAATCCCCAACGGTTTCGTCAGGAACAGTTTACATCCGGCTTGTGCGGTACTGTTTTTCTTCACCCGCTCAGTTGGAACGATCCCCGTGACCGCCAGACCGAAAATCGGTTCCGGCGCGTCGATGGAGTGACCGCCAGCCAGCGCAATACCCGCCTGACGACATGCGTAGCGACCACCTTCGGTGACTTCGCGGGCAATTTCCGGGGACAGTTTGTTAATCGGCCAGCCGAGGATCGCAATTGCCATAATCGGTTTTCCGCCCATCGCGAAGATATCGCTGATGGCGTTAGTCGCGGCAATGCGGCCAAAATCGAAAGGGTTATCAACGATCGGCATAAAGAAGTCGGTGGTGCTGATAACGCTGGTGCCATTGCCCAGATCGTATACCGCCGCATCGTCGCGGGTTTCGTTACCCACAAGCAAATTCGGATCAACAAACTTCGCCTGTTCGCTGTGCAGGATGGTTTCCAGCACTTTTGGGGAAATTTTACAGCCGCAACCGGCTCCGTGGCTGTATTGGGTCAAACGAATCGAGTTCTCGCTCATGGACATCTCCTGTCAATGCAATCCGGGTATGGTAACCCTCATTCCGTGAAGTGATAAGTGAGAGTGTCTGAATTACTGCGCCTTTGCTCACAATCCACACAGTTTTGCCGTTTTTATCAAAAATAAGTCACAAACGGTGTCGGGTCCGGAATGTTTATCGACGTTGACGCTTTCAGTTGTGGCGTACCGAGATAGAGAAATCCGACAATTTTATCCTGCTCGCGACAGCCGAATGCGTCACGCACCACCGGGCTTTCAGTTAATGCGCCACTGCGCCAGATGCCGCCAAAGCCCTGGGCAACCGCCGCCATTTGCATTGCCATAACCGCGCAACCCGCCGACATTTCCTGCTCCCAGCGCGGGACTTTATGATTTTCTTCGCATTTCGCCACCACCGTTATGATGAGCGGCGCCCGGAACGGCGCATTACGCGCTTTGTCGATTGCTTTTTCATCGTTACCGGCAGCAATCGCCCCCTGCTCCAGAACGGCACTGAAACGCTCACGCCCTTCCCCTTCAATCACAAAGAAATGCCACGGTTGCATGGATTTATGGTCTGGCGCACGCATACCCGCGCGCAGGATATTTTGCAGTTGCTCACCCGTTGGCGCTGGCTCAGCCAGACGGGAGGCGCTACGGCGGTTGATCAATAGTTCGAGTGCATCCATTTGATTAACTCCTGTCATGATGTTTATTCACAAAATTAACACGAGAGTGGATTTTGTTACAGCACAGTCCATGATTCCTGCTGACAAGTGCCGGTTGGGTCATTACGATAACCACATCACTTGCACCTGTAACAGGTGTAACTTTTAGTCTGGGAGAATACATGCGAACCCTTTGGCGATTTATTGCCGGATTTTTTAAATGGACGTGGCGTCTGCTGAATTTCGTCCGTGAAATGGTACTTAACCTGTTCTTTATTTTTCTCGTGCTGGTTGGCGTGGGGATCTGGATGCAAGTCAGCGGTGGTGATTCGAAAGAAACCGCCAGCCGTGGCGCACTGCTGCTTGATATTTCTGGTGTGATCGTCGATAAGCCCGACAGTTCGCAGCGGTTTAGTAAGTTAAGTCGTCAGTTGCTTGGTGCCAGTTCCGATCGTCTGCAGGAAAACTCGCTGTTTGACATTGTAAACACCATTCGCCAGGCGAAGGACGACCGCAATATCACCGGTATCGTGATGGATCTGAAAAACTTCGCGGGCGGCGATCAGCCTTCCATGCAGTACATCGGCAAAGCTCTGAAAGAGTTTCGTGACAGCGGTAAACCGGTTTATGCCATTGGCGAGAACTACAGTCAGGGGCAGTATTATCTTGCCAGTTTCGCCAATAAAATCTGGCTTTCCCCGCAGGGTGTGGTCGATCTGCATGGCCTTGCCACCAACGGTCTGTACTACAAATCGTTGTTGGATAAGTTAAAAGTTTCCACTCATGTGTTTCGCGTAGGTACGTATAAATCTGCCGTTGAACCGTTTATTCGTGATGATATGTCACCGGCAGCCCGCGAAGCTGACAGCCGCTGGATTGGTGAGCTGTGGCAAAACTATCTGAATACCGTTGCCGCTAACCGCCAGATCCCTGCCCAGCAGGTATTCCCTGGGGCGCAAGGTTTGCTTGATGGTTTAACCAAAACTGGCGGCGATACCGCGAAATATGCGCTGGATAACAAACTGGTGGATGCGCTGGCGTCAAGTGCCGAAATCGAAAAAGCCCTGACCAAAGAGTTTGGCTGGAGTAAGGCTGATAAAAATTATCGCGCCATTAGCTATTACGATTACGCATTGAAAACGCCGGCAGATAGCGGTGACGGCATTGGTGTAGTGTTTGCCAATGGTGCAATTATGGATGGCGAGGAAACTCAGGGGAATGTAGGCGGTGATACCACTGCGGCACAAATCCGCGATGCTCGTCTTGATCCAAAAGTGAAAGCGATTGTTCTGCGCGTTAATAGCCCTGGTGGCAGCGTTACGGCTTCTGAGGTGATCCGCTCTGAACTGGCAGCAGCCAGAGCAGCGGGCAAACCTGTGGTTGTGTCAATGGGCGGCATGGCGGCATCCGGTGGCTACTGGATCTCCACTCCGGCTAATTACATTGTGGCTAACCCCAGTACCCTGACCGGCTCTATTGGTATTTTCGGCGTGATCACCACCGTAGAAAACAGTCTGGATTCGATTGGTGTTCATACCGATGGCGTCTCAACTTCACCGCTGGCGGATGTTTCCATCACTAAAGCACTGCCGCCGGAAGCGCAGCAGATGATGCAGCTAAGCATTGAGAATGGCTATAAACGCTTTATCACGCTGGTTGCTGATGCGCGTCATTCGACGCCGGAGCAGATTGATAAAATCGCCCAGGGCCACGTCTGGACCGGTCAGGATGCAAAAGCTAACGGCCTGGTCGATAGCCTCGGTGATTTCGATGATGCGGTCGCAAAAGCGGCAGAACTGGCAAAACTGAAGCAGTGGCATCTGGAATATTACGTCGATGAACCGACCTTCTTCGACAAAGTGATGGACAACATGTCAGGTTCTGTCCGGGCGATGTTGCCAGATGCGCTTCAGGCCATGTTACCTGCCCCGCTGGCCTCGGTAGCCTCTACCGTGAAAAGCGAAAGCGACAAGCTGGCTGCCTTTAACGATCCGCAAAACCGTTATGCGTTTTGCCTGACCTGCGCCAACGTGCGTTAAGTCTTGTACTGAGTGGTCGACAGATCGTCGGCCACTTATTTTTTACGTCTACGAATCCCCCTTCCCGCTGTTTCGCCCCATATTTCCTTATCCGCATAGTATCAGGTGCGCTCCCCCTGCCTCACGTATATACTTTTGCTCTTTCGATATCATTCATATCAATATCATGCAAAAGAAATCAATTTACGTTGCCTACACGGGCGGGACCATCGGGATGCAGCGTTCCGAGCAGGGTTATATTCCGGTGTCAGGTCATCTACAACGCCAGCTGGCGCTGATGCCGGAGTTCCATCGCCCGGAGATGCCAGATTTCACTATTCATGAATATACGCCGCTGATGGATTCTTCTGATATGACGCCGGAAGACTGGCAGCATATTGCTGAAGATATTAAAGCGCACTATGACGACTATGATGGTTTTGTCATTCTGCACGGCACCGATACGATGGCCTATACCGCTTCTGCGCTGTCGTTCATGCTGGAAAACCTCGGCAAACCGGTCATTGTGACAGGGTCACAAATTCCATTAGCCGAGTTACGCTCTGACGGACAAATCAATCTGTTGAATGCGTTATACGTTGCGGCGAATTACCCGATCAACGAAGTAACACTCTTTTTTAATAACCGTCTGTATCGCGGTAACCGCACCACCAAAGCCCATGCCGATGGTTTTGATGCCTTCGCGTCACCAAATCTTCCTCCATTGCTGGAAGCGGGTATTCACATCCGTCGTTTAAATACGCCACCCGCACCGCACGGCGAAGGTGAACTGATCGTTCATCCAATCACGCCACAACCGATCGGCGTGGTAACAATTTATCCGGGGATTTCTGCTGACGTTGTGCGCAATTTCCTCCGTCAACCGGTGAAAGCGTTGATTTTGCGCTCATATGGCGTGGGCAATGCGCCCCAAAACAAAGCCTTCCTGCAAGAATTACAAGAGGCCAGCGATCGCGGTATTGTGGTGGTCAACCTGACACAATGTATGTCCGGTAAAGTGAACATGGGCGGTTATGCTACCGGTAATGCCCTCGCCCATGCCGGCGTTATTGGCGGCGCGGATATGACTGTAGAAGCCACATTAACCAAACTGCACTACCTGCTTAGCCAGGGACTGGATACCGAAACCATTCGCAAGGCCATGAGCCAAAACCTGCGCGGCGAACTGACGCCGGATGATTAAGGAGACTGCAATGCCCCATCGCGCCCTGTTACTGGTCGATTTACAAAATGATTTCTGTGCTGGTGGCGCGCTCGCCGTACCGGAAGGTGACAGCACAGTGGATGTTGCTAACCGCCTGATTGACTGGTGCCAGTCGCGCGGAGAAGCGGTTATTGCCAGTCAGGACTGGCACCCGGCTGATCATGGCAGCTTTGCCCGCCAGCACGGTGTAGAGCCTTATACGCAGGGACAACTCGACGGCCTGGCGCAAACATTCTGGCCTGAACACTGTGTGCAGAACAGTGAAGGCGCACAATTACATCCGTTACTGAATCAAAAAGCGATCGCAGCCGTGTTCCATAAAGGCGAAAACCCTTTAGTTGACAGTTACAGTGCTTTTTTTGATAACGGCCGTCGGCAGAAAACCGCGCTCGATGACTGGTTGCGCGATCATGGAATCAATGAATTGATCGTTATGGGTCTGGCGACCGACTATTGCGTGAAGTTTACCGTGTTGGACGCATTGCAGGCAGGTTATAGCGTGAACGTGATTACCGATGGCTGTCGCGGCGTGAATATCCAGCCACAGGACAGCGCGCACGCGTTTATGGAGATGTCAGCGGCTGGGGCAACGCTATATACACTGGCGGACTGGGAAGAGACGCAGGGATAATTTTACGCTGGCCTACAATTCTGTACTGTCGTTGTAGGCCAAATAAAGTGCGGCAGCGGTGCCTCTGGCATGTTGGTTGTTAAATCAAACAACCAACACGTGACAGTAAAGATTATCCCCTCCCTTCGTAAACGCGCTACAAAGGGGACAATTCATTCACTTAAACATGGCAATTGGTTTTGCCGTGATACCAAAATCTTCTTTCAACTGTTGTTTGCTCTTCATGACCATCTGGCCGTTCGTATCAATAGTCATATGCTGCGCATCGGTATTGTTACGGGCTTGCCACAGCATCACCAGTTGCAGACAGTTCTCTTTTTGTTCTTCCGTCAAGGCAACACCGTCTGGCCATTTACCCAGTTCAACGGCTGTCGATAAACGCTGGTAAACCTCAGGCGTCATGCTGTTGATTATTTCATCAAGATTCATAATTTTCCCGCTCCTGTGGAATAAGTTGCTGAATCGTTTTTTCAACCGTTGATTTCTTCGCCATTTTCGCCATCAGTAAAACGCAATGATGCCGAGTTAACACAGTAGCGTTCGCCTGTGGGTTGTGGGCCGTCGGGAAAAACATGCCCCAGATGAGCATCACAGTTTCCACAACGAATTTCTATCCGCTGCATTCCATGTGACAAGTCTTTGATATAACGGATTGAATCTTCACTCACCGGCTCATAAAAACTGGGCCAGCCACAGCCTGAATCATACTTGGTTTGAGAATGAAACAGAGGGGCGTCGCAGATCAAACAGTGGTAAATGCCGTCGCGCTTATTATGCAATAAACGTCCAGTAAATGGCGGCTCCGTCCCGTGATTCTGTGTCACGTAAAACTGCATCTCGGACAAATTTTTTTTCAGTTCTTCTGCCGAAGGTTTGTTAGCCATTTGCTCACATCTCACTTTAATCACGCTCACATTACGTGACTTATTCTAACAAAACATTAACACCAACTCGCAAAATTTTGTTCTAAACTTGATCTCAACGAAATGGCAGCACTTAAAACGTGATAAAAATCACATTTTTATCGTAATTGCCCTTTAAAATTCGGGGCGCCGACCCCATGTGGTCTCAAGCCCAAAGGAAGAGTGAGGCGAGTCAGTCGCGTAATGCTTAGGCACAGGATTGATTTGTCGCAATGATTGACACGATTCCGCTTGACGCTGCGTAAGGTTTTTGTAATTTTACAGGCAACCTTTTATTCACTAACAAATAGCTGGTGGAATATATGACTATCAAAGTAGGTATCAACGGTTTTGGCCGTATCGGTCGCATTGTTTTCCGTGCTGCTCAGAAACGTTCTGACATCGAGATCGTTGCAATTAACGACCTGTTAGACGCTGATTACATGGCATACATGCTGAAATATGACTCCACTCACGGTCGTTTCGACGGCACCGTTGAAGTGAAAGACGGTCATCTGATCGTTAACGGTAAAAAAATCCGTGTTACCGCTGAACGTGATCCGGCTAACCTGAAATGGGACGAAGTTGGTGTTGACGTTGTCGCTGAAGCAACTGGTCTGTTCCTGACTGACGAAACTGCTCGTAAACACATCACCGCTGGTGCGAAAAAAGTGGTTATGACTGGTCCGTCTAAAGACAACACTCCGATGTTCGTTAAAGGCGCTAACTTCGACAAATATGCTGGCCAGGACATCGTTTCCAACGCTTCCTGCACCACCAACTGCCTGGCTCCGCTGGCTAAAGTTATCAACGATAACTTCGGCATCATCGAAGGTCTGATGACCACCGTTCACGCTACTACCGCTACTCAGAAAACCGTTGATGGTCCGTCTCACAAAGACTGGCGCGGCGGCCGTGGCGCTTCTCAGAACATCATCCCGTCCTCTACCGGTGCTGCTAAAGCTGTAGGTAAAGTACTGCCAGAACTGAATGGCAAACTGACTGGTATGGCGTTCCGCGTTCCAACCCCGAACGTATCCGTAGTTGACCTGACCGTTCGTCTGGAAAAAGCTGCAACTTACGAGCAGATCAAAGCTGCCGTTAAAGCTGCTGCTGAAGGCGAAATGAAAGGCGTTCTGGGCTACACCGAAGATGACGTAGTATCTACCGATTTCAACGGCGAAGTTTGCACTTCCGTGTTCGATGCTAAAGCGGGTATCGCTCTGAACGACAACTTCGTGAAACTGGTATCCTGGTACGACAACGAAACCGGTTACTCCAACAAAGTTCTGGATCTGATCGCTCACATCTCCAAATAAGTTGAGATGACTTTGTGATCTAAAAAGAGCGACTTCGGTCGCTCTTTTTTTTACCTGATGAAATGAAGTTAAAGGACTGCGTCATGATTAAGAAAATTTTTGCCCTTCCGGTCATCGAACAAATTTCCCCTGTCCTCTCCCGTCGTAAACTGGATGAACTGGACCTTATTGTGGTCGAACATCCCCAGGTAAAAGCCTCTTTTACATTACAGGGCGCACACCTTCTCTCGTGGAAACCTGCGGGTGAAGAAGACGTCCTGTGGTTGAGCAATAACACTCCGTTCAAAAATGGCGTCGCCATTCGCGGTGGCGTGCCGGTTTGCTGGCCGTGGTTTGGTCCGGCAGCACAACAAGGTCTGCCTGCGCACGGTTTTGCCCGTATTCTGCCGTGGACGCTGAAATCGCATAGTGAAGATGCCGATAGCGTGACACTGACTTTCGAACTGACGCAAAGCGACGAGACAAAAAAATACTGGCCGCACGACTTTACGCTGTTAGCGCATTTCCGCGTGGGTGAAACCTGTGAAATCGATCTTGAAGCGCACGGCGAATTTGAAACCACCTCTGCTCTGCATACTTACTTTAACGTGGGTGATATTGCTAAGGTAAGCGTCAGTGGTCTGGGCGATCGCTTCATTGATAAAGTGAACGATGCGAAAGAAGATGTACTGACCGACGGTATTCAGACCTTCCCTGATCGTACCGATCGCGTGTATCTGAATCCGCAAGATTGCAGTGTGATTAATGACGAAGCGTTGAATCGTACTATTACCGTTGGTCACCAGCATCATCTGAACGTCGTCGGCTGGAACCCTGGCCCGGCACTTTCAGTCAGCATGGGCGATATGCCGGATGATGGCTACAAGACCTTTGTTTGTGTAGAAACAGCTTACGCTTCAGAAACTCAAAAAGTGACTAAAGAGCAACCTTCCCATCTGGCACAATCCATTCGCGTTGCCAAACGTTAATTTGTGCTAGTTTATGTGCCGGGTGCGATGCATCCGGCACATCTCAACATCACACCATATCCAGCGAAGTTTTGCCTTTTGGTGCCGGATACGCGTTGTCCAGCATGGCTAATTCCTCTGACGAAAGCACAATCTCAAGCACAGCTGCATTTTGTTGAACATGGGCGATAGTTGCCGCTTTTGGAATCGCCATCACGCCCTGATGGCTGATTACCCACGCCAGCAACACTTGCGCGGCAGTGGCATTGTGAGCATGAGCTATTTCGTTGACCACTGCGTTTTTTAGCAAACCATTACGTAAGCGCCCGGCCTGCGCCAACGGACTGTAAGCCATCACTGGCATTTGCTGTTGTTGGCACCAGGGGAGTAGATCATACTCAATCCCTCGCGAGCCGAGATGATAAAGCACTTGATTAGTGGCACACTGATTTCCACCCGGCACCTGCCAGAGCTCCTGCATGTCAGAATAATCAAGGTTGGAAACGCCCCAGCGGCGGATTTTTCCCTGGGCGATCAATTTTTCCATTGCTGCGACAGTCTCTTCAAAAGCGAAACTGCCAGACCAGTGTAATAAGTAAAGATCGAGATAATCAGTATTGAGGCGGCGTAAACTGGCTTCACATGCGTTAATCGCTTTTTGTCCGCCAGCATTCCACGGATAGACTTTAGAGACGAGAAAGACTCTATCACGCAGACCGGTTAATGCTTCACCGACCACCTTCTCGGCACCGCCATCGGCATACATTTCGGCGGTATCAATGAGGGTTAAACCGAGGTCAATGCCCGCGCGTAGTGCAGCAACTTCTGTTTTGCGCTGACTGGCGTCTTCGCCCATATACCATGTTCCCTGCCCTACGGCTGGCAGTGAGACATCGCCACTGAACTGAATCATTTTTTGTTGCATTGTTTCCTCCCGGTTTTTGTACCACCGTAATGCAAAACAGGGCGTGACGCCCTGTTTTTATGCACAAAATGCCCTGGAAAGATGCATTATCAGAATTTGTAGGTGATCCCGGTAGAAATCAGACCAGTCCAGGATTTATCCACCATCGGGCTGTCAGTAACTTCATCAGACAGGCGGGTGTAGCGTGCGGTGCCGTAAACACTCCAGTCGCCGAGGAAGTTGTAGCTGGCACTCAGCTCCAGGTAAGGACTCCAGCTGTCATTCGGGTTATAGCCACGCAGACCGCTGCGAGCGGATTCTTTGCGCGATACGCCATAATAGTATTCGTTCTGGTTTTCGCTGTTCCACTGCACACCGATACCCGGAGTCACGGTCAGGCCGCCGTTGGTGTAACGGTACAACCAGGCCATATCCCACACGATACCGTTGCTGTTATCCAGTGTGTCTCCTGCCAGGGTGGTACGCAGATAACCGTACTGGGTAAAGTGTGCGTAGGACAGACCAGCCATCATAGTGCTCTTACGGTCATCCAGGTGGCGCATTTGGTGATCACCACTGTCTTTGGCTTTGAAGTAGAGCGGCGACCAGTAAGCGGTAATTGAAAGTTTATCCGTTGCGTCATTCCACAGGTAGTAACCACCACCTAAGCCACGGAACCAGAAGTTATCGCCTTCATAGTTGATTACTGGTACTGGGTAAACATCGGTATCGTAATCTTTATAGGGGTGTTCAACGACACCTACGCCTGCGCCCAGGGAAAAATTACCTTCAGCGTGCGCTACGCCTGCAGACGTTGCGATAAGCACTCCAAGTGCCAGAAGTTTGAGTTTGGTCACAATTAATCATTCCTTAAACAAATGTTTAGCGGGCGACAAAGTTTACCCGTCAATACATCGAAACCCAACCTTTTTACATTTTCATTTCTAAAGGTAACTGTTTAATTTTCCTGACGCTGATGACATCGGGCTTACACCTGAATGAATTTTGCGTTACTGGCGGCAATATTCTTTACATTAATTATGCAATTTTTATGGATGAGTTGTTGATATGCCATTGAAATCCAGAAAGCCATGCAGGCAAGTTTTCCAATTGCCATCTACGCTTAATTTTGAAGGTGTATCACCGGGCACGTTGTTCTCACAGTCGGTAAGATGGCATGAGAGTTGCTGTGTTTTAGCAAGCGACGTCGTTCAGTTTACCTCTTCCGGGAGCCTCTACTATTCATATGAACGGCTCTTAACCTGTGCTAAAAAACGAAAGGACGGCATACCATGAATATATTCGATCACTATCGCCAGCGATATGAAGCTGCCAAGGACGAAGAGTTCACACTGCAGGAGTTTCTTACCACTTGTCGGCAAGATCGCAGTGCTTATGCCAACGCGGCTGAGCGGCTATTGATGGCTATTGGTGAGCCGATCATGGTCGATACGGCCCAGGAGCCCAGACTTTCTCGACTCTTTTCCAACCGGGTCATTGCACGTTATCCGGCGTTTGAAGAGTTTTACGGCATGGAAGACGCGATTGAACAGATTGTCTCTTATCTGAAACACGCGGCTCAGGGGCTGGAAGAGAAGAAACAAATCCTGTATCTGCTGGGGCCTGTAGGTGGGGGTAAATCATCGCTTGCTGAGCGACTGAAATCATTAATGCAGCTCGTGCCTATTTATGTATTGAGCGCCAATGGTGAGCGTAGCCCGGTCAACGATCATCCATTCTGTCTGTTCAATCCACAGGAAGATGCGCAGATTCTGGAAAAAGAGTATGGCATTCCTCGCCGTTATCTCGGCACCATCATGTCGCCGTGGGCTGCGAAGCGTCTGCATGAGTTTGGTGGTGACATCACAAAATTCCGGGTTGTGAAGGTCTGGCCGTCTATTCTGCAACAAATTGCCATCGCCAAAACGGAACCGGGCGATGAGAATAACCAGGACATCTCCGCGCTGGTAGGGAAAGTCGATATTCGGAAGCTCGAACACTACGCGCAAAACGATCCGGACGCCTATGGTTATTCCGGTGCGCTGTGCCGTGCAAACCAGGGGATCATGGAATTTGTCGAGATGTTTAAAGCACCGATCAAAGTGCTGCATCCCCTGTTGACCGCCACCCAGGAAGGTAACTACAACGGGACGGAAGGTATCTCCGCCCTGCCATTTAACGGGATTATTCTCGCTCACTCGAACGAATCCGAATGGGTCACTTTCCGTAATAACAAGAACAACGAAGCCTTCCTCGACCGTGTCTATATCGTGAAGGTTCCGTATTGCTTACGCATTTCCGAAGAGATCAAAATCTACGAGAAACTGCTTAATCATAGTGAACTGACTCACGCCCCATGCGCGCCTGGCACGCTGGAAACGCTGTCTCGTTTTTCCATTCTTTCGCGCCTGAAAGAGCCGGAAAACTCCAGCATTTATTCAAAGATGCGCGTTTACGATGGCGAAAGCCTGAAAGATACCGACCCGAAAGCCAAGTCGTATCAGGAATATCGTGATTACGCAGGCGTCGATGAAGGGATGAATGGTCTGTCCACGCGTTTCGCGTTTAAGATCCTCTCGCGCGTGTTTAACTTCGATCACGTGGAAGTGGCGGCTAACCCGGTTCATCTGTTCTACGTCCTGGAACAGCAGATTGAGCGCGAGCAGTTCCCGCAAGAGCAGGCAGAACGCTATCTGGAGTTCCTGAAAGGTTATCTGATCCCGAAATATGCCGAGTTTATCGGTAAAGAGATCCAGACAGCTTATCTCGAATCCTATTCCGAATATGGGCAAAACATTTTCGACCGTTATGTCACCTATGCGGATTTCTGGATCCAGGATCAGGAGTATCGCGACCCGGATACCGGTCAGTTGTTTGACCGCGAATCTCTTAACGCCGAGCTGGAGAAAATCGAAAAACCGGCGGGGATCAGCAATCCGAAAGATTTCCGCAACGAGATTGTCAACTTTGTGCTGCGCGCCAGAGCGAATAACAGCGGACGCAATCCGAACTGGACCAGCTACGAAAAACTGCGCACGGTTATCGAGAAAAAAATGTTCTCCAATACCGAAGAGTTGTTGCCGGTCATTTCGTTTAACGCCAAAACCTCAACCGACGAGCAGAAGAAACACGACGATTTTGTCGACCGTATGATGGAAAAAGGCTACACCCGTAAACAGGTGCGTTTACTGTGCGAATGGTATTTGCGCGTACGTAAATCGTCTTAACACAATGGCCCGGTGCACATGTTACCGGGCCGACAATGACAGCGAACCGTAGGCCGGAAAAGCAAAGCGCATCCGGCAATACAGGTGCAACATACTGTTGGCAAATGCAGTACGGGGGGCATATGACCTGGTTTATTGACCGGCGTCTGAACGGCAAAAACAAAAGCATGGTGAATCGCCAGCGTTTTTTACGCCGTTATAAAGCGCAAATTAAACAGTCGATCTCCGAGGCCATCAATAAGCGTTCGGTGACCGACGTCGACAGCGGCGAGTCCGTTTCTATCCCAACGGAAGATATTAGCGAACCGATGTTTCATCAGGGGCGTGGCGGCCTGCGCCATCGCGTTCATCCGGGCAATGACCATTTTGTACAGAATGACAGAATTGAACGTCCCCAGGGCGGCGGAGGTGGCTCCGGCAGTGGTCAGGGTCAAGCCAGCCAGGACGGTGAAGGTCAGGATGAATTTGTCTTCCAGATTTCGAAAGACGAATATCTCGACCTGCTGTTTGAAGATTTAGCCTTACCAAATCTGAAACAAAACCAGCAACGCCAGTTGACCGAATATAAAACGCATCGGGCAGGCTACACCGCTAACGGCGTTCCTGCCAATATCAGCGTGGTGCGTTCATTGCAGAACTCACTGGCGCGGCGTACCGCGATGACCGCAGGCAAGCGACGGGAACTTCATGCTCTGGAAGAAAATTTGGCCATCATCAGCAACAGTGAACCTGCGCAATTACTGGAGGAGGAACGGCTGCGCAAAGAGATTGCCGAATTACGCGCCAAAATTGAACGCGTTCCATTCATCGACACCTTCGATTTACGTTACAAGAATTATGAGAAACGCCCCGATCCCTCCAGTCAGGCCGTAATGTTTTGCCTGATGGACGTTTCCGGTTCGATGGATCAATCCACCAAAGATATGGCCAAACGTTTTTATATATTGCTGTATCTGTTTCTCAGCAGAACATACAAGAACGTCGAAGTCGTTTACATCCGCCACCATACCCAGGCGAAAGAAGTTGATGAACATGAGTTTTTCTACTCACAGGAAACTGGCGGCACCATTGTTTCCAGTGCCCTGAAACTGATGGATGAGGTGGTGAAAGAGCGTTATAACCCGGCGCAGTGGAATATCTATGCTGCACAAGCGTCAGACGGCGATAACTGGGCTGATGACTCTCCGCTTTGCCATGAGATTCTGGCGAAAAAATTGTTGCCCGTTGTTCGTTATTACAGCTATATCGAAATTACCCGCCGCGCTCATCAAACATTGTGGCGGGAATATGAGCATCTGCAATCTACTTTCGAAAACTTTGCGATGCAGCATATACGCGATCAGGATGATATTTATCCCGTGTTCCGCGAGCTATTCCATAAACAAAATGCAACGACTAAAGACTAAAATAGTCAGCCGGGTCATTGTTACCTGGCTGATTTTTAGCTCACTGTAAATTAATTCATTTATTACATACATTACCTTACAATTGTTTTAAATATGTCAGCATCAGCTTTACAGAATTTAGTTCCATAAAAAAATCATTCGGAAAAAATGATTCTGTTAACACGCTTTTTTTCAGGGGTATTCTTTAATTATTTTTTCATCGGCAAAGAAATTTGATCCTGGTCAAAACTATATATCTCTGCCATCAATAAAATCCAGCACTCACATTGCTCTCCTTTTTATGGTTCCTATGGGTACACAAAAATTAAAAGCACAAAGCTTTTTTATTTTCAGCTTGTTACTGACATTAATTTTATTTTGCATCACCACCTTATATAATGAAAACACCAATGTAAAACTCATCCCACAGATGAATTACCTGATGGTTGTTGTGGCTTTATTTTTCCTCAATTCCATCATCTTTCTTTTCATGCTAATGAAATATTTCACTAATCGTGATATTTTTCCAACACTTATTTTAAGCCTTGCTTTTTTAAGTGGTCTTTTCTATTTAACTGAAACTATTTTCATTATTCATAAACCTATCAATGATAACATCCTTATTCAGACGAAGGCGAATGATGTTTCAATATTATATCTATTTCGCCAGCTAAGTTTTATTTTCTTAACCGCACTGGCTCTCTACTGTTATGGACGAAATAGCATCCTGACGAACAACAAGAAAAAAACCTGTATCTTGTTGCTGGCGCTGATACCTTTTATATTTTTCCCTTTTCTGGCACATAACCTGAGCAGCTATAATCCTGACTACTCTTTATATGTCGTAGATTACTGTCCGGATAGTCATACGGCGAGCTGGGGAATTAACTACACCAAGATTTTGGTTTGTCTGTGGGCGTGTTTACTGTTTTTTATTATCATGCGTACACAATTAGCAAGCGAGATGTGGCCGTCAATTGCATTATTATGTCTGGCATCGCTCTGCTGTAACTTGTTACTACTGACTCTGGATGAATATAATTATACCATCTGGTATATCAGTCGTGGCATTGAGGTTTCGAGTAAACTGTTTGTTGTCACCTTCTTGATATATAACATATTTCAGGAACTACAACTTTCCAGCAAACTGGCGGTTCATGATGTACTAACCAATATTTATAACCGTCGTCACTTTTTCAACAGTGTAGAGTCATTACTCTCTCGCCCTGTTGTGAAGGATTTTTGTATTATGCTGGTAGATATTAACCAGTTCAAACGCATAAATGCTCAATGGGGTCATCATGTGGGCGATAAAGTTCTGGTTTCAATTGTCGATATTATCCAGCAAAGTATTCGCCCCGATGACATCTTCGCACGTCTGGATGGTGAAGTGTTTGGCTTGATATTTACCGAATTGAATACCGCCCAGGCAAAAATTATCGCCGATCGGGTGCGTAAAAATGTCGAGCTCCTGACCGGTTTTAGTAATAGATATAATGTCCCTGAACAAATGACCATCAGCATTGGCTGTGTTTTTTCCACGGGTGATACGCGTAATATCTCGCTTGTCATGACAGAAGCAGATAAAGCGTTACGTGAGGCGAAAACCGATGGCGGTAACAAAGTGATTATTCATTATATTTGAGTGCAAAATTATTCACAGCCATGCATTTTGCGTGGCTTTGGCATACAATTTATTACCAATACCCCTAAATTTCCCCTCCCCAGCGGCGCAGAGATGAGTATAATTAGCGCCCCTGTACCAGGCCGCAATCGAACTTTATCTGGTTTTCTCGTTTCACTAACCGAAGGAGTGCCATTTATCATGAAATTGCACCATAGAATGCTCCGGCATTTTATCGCCGCAAGTGTCATTGTGCTGACATCTTCCTTCCTTATTTTTGAACTTGTCGCCAGCGACAGGGCAATGAGTGCTTATTTGCGCTATATCGTCCAGAAAGCAGACTCCTCCTTTCTCTACGACAAGTATCAAAATCAGAGTATTGCCGCACATGTGATGCGCGCGCTTGCTGCTAAACAGTCTGAGGTGTCGCCAGAACAGCGACGGGCCATCTGTGAGGCTTTTGAGTCTGCCAACAATACCCATGGCTTAAACCTGACTGCCCATACTTATGCAGATTTACACGGAACATTGCAGACTGCATCCACTGACTGCGACACAATTGTCGAAGCAGCGGCGCTATTACCGGCATTTGATCAGGCGGTGGAAGGTAACCGCCACCAGGATGATTACGGTTCCGGCCTTGGGATGGCCGAAGAGAAATTTCACTATTATCTCGATCTCAATGATCGCTATGTCTATTTTTATGAGCCGGTAAATGTTGAATACTTCGCGATGAATAACTGGTCCTTCTTGCAGTCAGGAAGCATTGGTATTGATCGTAAAGATATTGAAAAAGTGTTTACCGGTCGCACCGTATTATCGAGCATTTACCAGGATCAGCGTACTAAACAGAACGTGATGAGTTTGCTGACGCCCGTCTATGTTGCCGGGCAATTAAAAGGTATTGTGTTGCTGGATATTAGTAAAAACAATCTGCGCAATATTTTTTATACTCATGATCGCCCTCTCCTCTGGCGTTTTCTCAATGTTACGCTAACCGATACAGATTCGGGACGCGACATTATTATCAATCAGAGCGAAGATAATCTGTTTCAGTATGTCAGTTACGTCCATGACTTGCCTGGCGGCATTCGTGTTTCGTTATCCATTGATATTCTTTACTTTATTACATCATCATGGAAAAGCGTTGTATTCTGGCTGCTGACAGCATTGATATTACTCAACATGGTACGGATGCACTTCCGCCTGTACCAAAACGTGACTCGTGAAAATATCAGTGATGCGATGACCGGACTGTATAATCGCAAAATATTAACGCCTGAACTTGAGCAGCGTTTGCAGAAACTGGTGCAATCCGGTTCTTCGGTGATGTTTATTGCAATTGACATGGACAAGTTAAAGCAAATAAATGACACCCTCGGTCATCAGGAGGGGGATTTAGCCATTACGTTATTAGCTCAGGCGATTAAACAGTCGATTCGTAAAAGCGATTATGCTATCCGTCTCGGTGGCGATGAATTCTGTATCATTCTTGTCGATTCGACGCCGCAAATTGCAGCACAACTGCCTGAACGTATCGAAAAACGTCTGCAACATATCGCGCCGCAGAAAGAGATCGGCTTCTCTTCCGGTATTTACGCGATGAAAGAACACGATACGCTGCATGATGCATATAAAGCTTCCGATGAGCGTTTATATGTCAATAAGCAGAACAAAAACAGCCGTTCATGATAATCTTCTGTGGTTGTTTGCTTGTAATCCCAGGAGCGTGAAATGACTGAAATGGCTAAAGGAAGCGTGACGCATCAGCGGTTAATCGCTTTATTATCACAAGAAGGCGCTAACTTCCGCATCGTTACCCACGACGCGGTGGGTAAATGCGAAGCGGTGTCAGAAATTCGTGGCACCGCTTTGGGTCAGGGTGCTAAGGCACTGGTGTGTAAAGTCAAAGGTAATGGCGTAAATCAGCATGTTCTGGCGATCCTCGCTGCCGATCAACAGGCCGACCTTAGCCAACTCGCCAGCCATATCGGTGGGTTGCGTGCTTCGCTGGCCAGCCCGGCTGAAGTCGATGAACTGACAGGCTGTGTCTTCGGTGCTATCCCTCCATTCAGCTTCCATCCAAAACTCAAACTGGTCGCCGACCCGCTACTTTTTGAGCGATTCGATGAGATCGCCTTCAATGCGGGTATGCTGGATAAATCCGTTATCCTGAACACCGCAGATTATTTACGCATTGCACAACCAGAGCTGGTCAAATTCCGTCGTACTACGTAACTAGCTGCTCCGTTCAATAAGCAGAACAGACAGCACCAGCACAACTGCAATGGCAAAAAACGATGACGTGATAATCAGTGTCTCAACGAGCATTTGATCGTTCATGGTCTTATCCCAGGAGATACCTGTTTTCACGTTATTGTTAGCGCGCACAAATGGCAATTTGATGACAATTTGCCTGATTTTTTATGCATAGCACGTAATTGTTCTCTGCTTCCTCTCATCAGCAGGCGTAAAGTAGGCAGGTTTATTATTTTTTGGCAAGGAAACCACGATGTTTGATGTCACTTTGCTGATCCTGCTCGGGTTAGCTGCGCTGGGCTTTATCAGCCGCAACACCACTGTCGCTGTTTCAATTCTGGTGTTGATCATTGTCCGCGTCACACCGTTAAGCACCTTTTTCCCGTGGATCGAAAAACAAGGACTGAGTATCGGGATAATCATTCTGACTATCGGCGTAATGGCTCCTGTAGCCAGCGGGACACTGCCACCATCGACACTTATTCACTCGTTTCTGAACTGGAAATCGCTGGTGGCAATTGCAGTAGGCGTTATTGTTTCCTGGCTTGGCGGACGCGGCGTGACCTTGATGGGCAGCCAGCCGCAACTGGTTGCCGGGCTGCTGGTGGGCACGATTTTAGGCGTGGCGCTGTTTCGCGGTGTGCCGGTCGGTCCGCTTATTGCCGCAGGTCTGGTCTCCCTGATCATCGGGAAACAGTAGTTAATCCCGCAATATATCGGCCTGGGGTTTGCCCCAGGCCTTTCTTAAACATGGTAATAAAAGCCGTTGTTGAATCATACCCCAGCATATGCGCCACTTTCTGAACACTATCGCCTTTCACTAACCTCTGAAGTGCCAGAATGAGCTGCAACTGATGACGCCACTGACGAAAGCTCAACCCCGTCTCTTTAACTATCAACCTGGCGAGATTGCGTTCACTCATCGCAAAAAAATTTGCCCATTGCCCCAATGTCCCCCATTCAACGGGCTCTTTTGCCATCGTATCCACCATCACGCGGATTTTGGGGTGTGAAGAAACGGGTAACTGCAACTGTTGTTGCGGTTGCTGAGGAAGTTCATCAAACAGCACCTGAATTAATCTGCGCGTCATTGGTTCAGCACGTTGAGCTGCTGTTCTTTTTGCCAGCGTTAAAATTAATTCACGACATAAAGGCGCAATTTTCAGCGTGCAACATTTGCCCGGCATTATCACCGCACTGGATTCAATAAATAAAAAACAAAGCTCGGCATTCGCTGTTACCTGATTACTATGCTCCACACCACCGGGAATCCATACTGCATATTGTGGCGGCACCATCCACAGCGCATTTTCCACCGTACAGGTAATGGCTCCACGCAGCGCCAGTATCAGTTGTCCTTTGCGGTGCTGATGTACAGGACTGGTCAATTCATCCTTTCCGGCATGAATACAAAATGCGACCGCCGTTTCATGGTGAAGATCGGGTTCATAACCATTGAGATTTAACCTGTGCATCATTTTGTCCGAATTTAGCGATAATTTGTCATTTTAGCTTGATTCAACATAGCAATAAAAACGCTAAGGTACAGCCTCGCTTGTAACAATGAGATATCTATGATCCGTTCAACTTCATTAAGCGGCAAAAACAGGATTGTCCTGATAGCCGGCGTTCTAATGATTGCCACCACACTCCGTGTTACCTTCACCGGCGTAGCACCGTTACTGGATACCATTCGTTCCGCTTACTCACTGACGACGGCGCAAACAGGGTTACTGACGACCTTACCTTTATTAGCCTTTGCCCTGATATCCCCTCTTGCCGCGTCGGTGGCTCGTCGTTTTGGTATAGAGCGCAGTCTGGTGGCTGCATTACTTTTGATTTGTGCTGGCATAGCACTTCGCTCTCTTCCTTCGGCTTACTTATTATTTGGCGGTACGATTATCATTGGCTGTGGGATTGCATTAGGGAATGTCTTGCTACCTGGTCTCATTAAACGCGATTTTCCCCATTCCGTCGCCAGACTTACCGGCGCATATTCCCTGACGATGGGCGCTGCAGCGGCGCTGGGGTCAGCTCTGGTGGTGCCGCTGGCTTTGAACGGTTTTGGCTGGCAGGGCGTGTTGCTCATGCTGATGTGTTTTCCTCTGCTGGCTCTATTTATATGGCTGCCGCAATGGCGTAATCGACAACATGTGAATTTGAGTACCTCACGCGCCTTACATACCCGGCGTATCTGGCGTTCGCCGCTTGCCTGGCAAGTGACGTTGTTTCTCGGTATCAACTCACTGGTCTATTACGTGATTATCGGCTGGCTTCCGGCGATCCTCATCAGCCACGGCTACAGCGAGGCACAGGCTGGTTCGCTGCATGGTTTGTTGCAATTAGCCACTGCTGCTCCCGGTTTGCTGATCCCACTTTTCTTACATCATGTGAAAGATCAGCGCGGTATTGCCGCTCTGGTCGCCTTAATGTGCGCAGTGGGTGCGGTTGGGCTCTGCTTTATGCCAGCACACGCTGTCACCTGGACTCTGCTTTTCGGTTTTGGTTCCGGGGCAACAATGATACTTGGACTAACGTTTATCGGACTGCGAGCAAGCTCTGCGCATCAGGCTGCTGCTCTTTCGGGTATGGCACAATCCGTCGGGTATCTGCTGGCAGCTTGTGGGCCGCCGCTAATGGGCAAAATACACGATGCTAACGGTGACTGGTCCACGCCACTGATTGTTGTCGCAATTCTTTCACTGCTGATGGCGATTTTTGGACTTTGCGCCGGAAGAGACAAAGAAATTCGTTGATGTCCGGTGCTATAGTGACGTGATAAATCATGCGTGAAAGGGAGAACAAACACGATGAATATTCAGTGTAAACGCGTTTATGATCCGGCTGAACAGAGCGATGGTTATCGCGTACTGGTCGACCGTCTCTGGCCGCGTGGTATCAAGAAAACAGACTTAGCACTTGATGAGTGGGACAAAGAGATCACGCCGTCAACGGAACTACGCAAAGCCTTTCACGGCGAAGCGATCGATTTTAAAACCTTTCGCGAACAATATATTGCAGAACTGGCGCAACACGAGCCAGAAGGGAAGCGGCTGGCGGAAATCGCCCAAAAACAGCCGCTGACCCTGCTCTACTCAGCAAAAAATACCACGCAAAACCATGCGCTGGTGCTGGCCGACTGGCTGCGAAGCTTGTGATTTTAGCCTGGCATCCGGCGGTTATTTTTCACCCGCCGGATGATCCCGTCGCCATAATGCCCATTCATCAATGGTTTCATCGCCCGGTAATTTGCAATTGTTGCTGACCCCTTGCGATGTCTGCACGGGAATGAGCGTACCGCCTTTCTGTTGGCAGTAGACCGACGCCGGATTCGCCATCCCAACATGCGGCGGTTTTGGTGCATCGGGCTGAGAAGTGGTTGAACATCCCGCAAGAATTAACAGGCAAGGCAGAGTAAAACTGATAATTTTCATTCGTTGATCTCACACGTTTATCTACGCCTTAGAGTATCGCGGTATCGTTTTGTTTTGCAGCACTATTTATTTTACATTCACTTAAAATATATTACGGCTAGTTTCATCTTCTTTGATGATGTTTTATCATGCCTGCAAAGATTAAATAATCAGCATTTTACCCGCCGTATCCTGGAGTTCTTTCGTGTCAGATCAGATTATTGCCCGCGTCTCGCAGTCACTCGCCTCAGAACATTCTCTGGAAAGTCTGGTTCGGCAACTTCTGGAGATGCTGGAAATGGTCACCGACATGGAATCGACCTATTTGACAAAGGTGGATATTGACGCACGTCTGCAACATATCCTGTTTGCCCGTAACAGCCAGAAAATGCACATCCCGGAGAATTTTACCGTCTCGTGGGATTACTCGTTGTGCAAACGCGCCATTGATGAAAACTGTTTTTTCAGCGATGAAGTTCCCGACCGTTGGGGTGACTGCATTGCGGCGCGCAATCTCGGTATTACCACATTCCTGAGCACGCCGGTTCACTTACCGGATGGTTCGTTCTATGGCACGCTTTGCGCCGCCAGCAGTGAAAAGCGCCCGTGGAGTGAACGCGCAGAGCAGGTTTTGCAGCTATTCGCCGGGCTGATTGCACAATATATTCAAAAAGAGGTGTTGGTTGAACAACTGCGCGAAGCCAATGCCGCCCTGATTGCGCAATCTTACACAGACTCGTTGACCGGCCTACCAAATCGACGGGCTATTTTTGATAATCTGACGACGCTGTTTTCCCTCGCTCGGCATCTGAAGCGTAAGGCAATTATTGCTTTTATCGACCTGGATAACTTCAAATTAATCAACGACCGATTTGGCCACAATAGTGGCGATCTGTTTCTTATTCAGGTTGGCGAGCGCCTCACCAGGCTACATCAGAATGGCGAGATTATTGGTCGTCTTGGCGGTGATGAATTTTTGGTCGTTTCCCTGGCTAATGAAAACGCCGATATCCAGTCACTGCGTGAGCGTATCCAACAGCAAATACGTGGAGAATATCACTTGGGTGATATTGACCTGTTTTATCCTGGCGCCAGTCTTGGCGTAGTAGAAGTGGATCCTGAAACCACCGATGCCGACAGTGCCCTACATGCTGCCGATATCGCGATGTATCAGGAGAAAAAACACAAACTGAAAACCCCTTTTGTCGCGCATTCAGACAGGCACTCCTGAGGCGTATTCACATCCTTTTCTTTGGTGGTAACATGCGAATCGGTATTGTTTTTCCCGTCGTGATCTTTATTACGGCAGTCGTATTTTTAGCGTGGTTTTTTATTGGTGGCTATGCGGCCCCAGGGGCATAAAGATGAAAAAAACAACGATTATTATGATGGGCGTGGCGATTATTGTCGTTCTTGGCACCGAGCTGGGATGGTGGTAATACCGCGTCGATAAAATAGCAAAGGCTGCCTGTAGGCAGCCTTTGTACTTTTCAGTATTAACTTTTGACTTTTCTGTAGATAAACAGCACGACAAGCGCACCAATCACGGCAACCACAAAACTACCAAAGTTGAAGCCATCGACTTTGCCAAAACCAAACAGTGTACTGATCCATCCACCAACTACGGCACCGATAATTCCCAGCAGGATGGTCATAAAGAATCCACCACCATCTTTACCAGGCATGATCCACTTCGCCAGAATACCGGCAATAAGTCCAAAAATAATCCATGACAGAATGCCCATTGTTTCCTCACTTATCTGTTTTGCATTAGCGGGTTAGTCGCTGATAAAAAGCATAGCACAACATAAGAGAGGCAAGAATTGTGATATGTGTCACAGAGCATTTTTTTTACAATGGCGCAGAATTAGCGCCATCTACATTAGCAATAATTACCAACCACAAACATCATGCTCATTTTCCGTGTCATAAGAGCGCACGGTATTGACGAGATCTTTGATCACTTCAGCCGCCACTTCTGGCACCAGTAATGTCATCGGCGTCTCTGTTTCGTAATCGACAGAAACGCCATTACTGTTATTGGTGACGGTTACGGTATACGTTGCTTTGCCCATAATTCATTTCCCGCTATGAATGACTTTCCGCTGTTTTGCACCTTCCATCAGGACTTCAGGAGCAACGAAGAAGTCGATGTTAAAATAAGTATCGTCAGTCATGGCTTCAATATTGTGCCACTTTTCCGGCGGGAACACTGCGAATTGACCTGCTTCGATGAGGATCACCTGATCAGGTTCTGCGCTGTGTTCATCAGCATAGCCGAGATATTTGACCGCCCCATGCATAACGGACAGGCGTGGATAAACACCCGGACGCGTTCCTTTATCAAGATGACGTTCGAATATTCCGGCAGGCGCAGTTTGTTTATTCCAGAAAGGTGTTGAGCGCGTATGAATGTAATTTTGTGGGATTTGCAGCATCCTTTTCCCTCCTTCGGTAAATGTGCTGAAAACCATTTATTCCAGCCGTTTCAGGGTACGCCTGATAATTTGCATTTTAAATACCATTTATTGGTTACTTTTTAGCACCATATCAGAGAAGAATCAGGGAGGATTACAGATGGGAAGCCCGCGACAACGCGGGCTGAAAGCATCAGGATTGCAGCGTCGCCAGTCGGGCAGCGAAACCCACGAACATCAAACCAATCAGTGAGTTGCCCACTTTAGCCAGTTTCTTTTTGGTACGAATGTACTGCGTGACAAAAGCACCTGAAATAATCAGGAAGCTCAAATAACAGAAGCTTACCAGTTCCAGCGTTGTCGCCAGAATAAAGAATGAAATCCCCGTATGTGGCGCATTAACATCGATAAACTGTACGAAAAACGACACATAGAACAAAATGGCTTTTGGATTGGTCAGACTCAAAATTAACGCACGCTTGAAAATAGCGCCATATTGAGGTTCATCTGATTTGGCCTCGCTATTTTTACCCTTCAGAGTTGCGTAAAGAATTTTACTCCCCAGATAGAGCAAATAAAACGCGCCAAGATAACGTACAATATTGAATAATATCGGTGTGGTCTTAATTAAGGTTGCTACACCGGCCCACGCCAGAAACATCAATACTGCATCGCCAATAAATACACCACAGGCCGCAAGATAACCGCCTTTCACTCCACTACTAACGCTATTTTTAAGCACAAACAGGGTATTCGGCCCTGGCACCAGCACGATAAAAATGGCCCCAACCAGATAGGTCCAGTAATTCAGAACCCCATATTCTGCGAACACATTAACCTCTTTAATTCTCTTTGGATCATGCGCGATTAAAGGTGAATATGCTAACCAATCCGCAACGGCTTAGAAAGGAGAAAATCAGGTTTTAACCTGACAACAACCTGAGAATAGAGTAAAAAATTGCACTCATTCCAGTGAAAAATTCGGGTAATGATTTGCAAAATACTGGCGCAAAAACTCTACCGTAATCCGTACTTTTGCGGATGTCGCCAGCCTTGAGACATAAACAGCCCAGACATTTGCTGGCTGATAATATTCAGGTAAAACCTGTACCAGATGCCCACTGGCAATATTTTCACTAACGTCCCACCAGGAGCGCAACGCAATTCCCTGCCCATCGAGACACCACTGATGGACAATTTCACCATGATTAGACGACATCGATCCGGTGACTTTAATGGCATGGTGACCTTCTTTATTGCGCAATTGCCAGACACCAAACGGATGATCGCGCTCTTTTATGACCAGGCAGGGTAACGCAGAAAGATCCGTTAAATGTTTCGGTGCACCATATCGCGCAATAAACCCCGGCGATGCGCAGAGAATACGGTAATTGGTCGCCAGTTTGCGGGCAATTAAGTTAGGTGCAATGTCGTCGCCAATACGAATATCCAGATCGACCCCTTCATTGACCAAATCGACCAACCGGTCTTCCACATCAAAACGTAACTCCAGTTGCGGATACGCTTTCGCAAGTGCTGACAGTGCCGGAGCTACCACCTGCCGTCCAAAACCAAAACTGCTGATAATACGCAGCATTCCCTGCGGCACCTGGCGCACGTCGGAAAGCTCATCCATCATCTGCCCGACATCCTGCAATATGCGCTGCGCCCATTCATAAATCCGCTCGCCTTCCTCGGTAATGGTGACGCGACGGGTGGTGCGGTGTAATAGCACCACGTTTAAGGTTTGCTCCAGCAAGGCGATGCGCTTGCTGACGAAGGCCGGTGAAACGCCTAATTCTTCCGCCACGGCAGCAAAACCGGCCCGGCGAGCCACCAGCATAAAGACGCGCAAATCGTTCAGCAGCGGTAAATTATTCATGATTCGTGTTTTATGTTTCACCAGTTGCGGGGATTAATTCCTGATCAGTCAATTATAGGATGGTGGAGTTGTCAATTTTGCTGATCAGGAAGTGAGAACCTAATGATGAAAACGATGCGTATTGCTGCGATCCCTGGAGACGGGATTGGCAAAGAAGTCCTTCCTGAAGGGATTCGTGTGTTACAAGCTGCTGCTGAACGCTGGGGCTTTGCCTTAAGTTTTGAGCAGATGGAGTGGGCAAGTTGCGAGTATTACAGCCATCACGGCAAAATGATGCCGGACGACTGGCATGAACAACTCAGCGGTTTCGACGCTATCTACTTTGGTGCCGTCGGCTGGCCGGACACCGTTCCGGATCATATTTCGTTATGGGGGTCGCTGCTGAAATTTCGCCGCGAGTTTGATCAGTACGTTAACCTGCGCCCGGTACGCCTCTTTCCCGGCGTTCCCTGCCCACTGGCGGGTAAACAGCCTGGCGACATCGATTTTTACGTGGTGCGCGAAAATACGGAAGGCGAATACTCGTCTCTGGGCGGTCGACTGAATGAAGGAACGGAACATGAGGTTGTCATCCAGGAATCGGTATTTACCCGCCGTGGCGTCGATCGCATTTTGCAATATGCTTTTGAGCTAGCACAAAGCCGCCCGCGCAAAACCCTGACTTCTGCCACGAAATCTAACGGTTTAGCCATTAGTATGCCGTACTGGGATGAGCGAGTAGAAGCAATGGCAGAAAATTACCCGGAAATCCACTGGGACAAGCAGCATATTGATATTCTCTGCGCGCGCTTTGTGATGCAGCCGGAACGCTTTGATGTGGTGGTAGCGTCTAATTTATTTGGCGATATTCTTTCCGATCTTGGCCCGGCCTGCACCGGCACCATCGGCATTGCCCCATCCGCTAACCTGAATCCGGAACGCACTTTCCCGTCGCTCTTCGAGCCAGTCCACGGCTCTGCGCCGGATATCTACGGTAAAAATATTGCCAACCCTATCGCCACGATTTGGGCCGGGGCAATGATGCTGGATTTCCTTGGCAATGGCGATGAGCGTTTCCAGCAAGCGCACAACGGCATTCTGGCAGCGATTGAAGAAGTGATTGCTCACGGGCCGAAAACACCCGATATGAAAGGTAATGCCACCACGCCACAGGTTGCCGACGCGATTTGCAAAATTATTTTGCGTTAAGGTCAAACCAGTTTATTTGAACCGCGTCACTGACGCGGTTTTTTTATTCGTTCTTTACAGTAAATAACCTGCGTCATTTCACCTTTTATTGTTTCCGTTTCGTGTTTTATGGCTTTCCGTATTCTTAATTGTTTAATTTATGTAACATGCAAATAATCAATTTGTTAAACACGACAAAAGTTCATTACCCTGTAAATAATTACAACTGGCAAAAGCCAGCGACGGGCTTTTATGCCCAGGAGATGACTCATGATGAGCAATGTTAAGAAAAAAGATTTGCCGCTGATTAGCATCAGCCTGGTGGCCATTCTTTTCATCGCAGCCACATTAAGCCTTTTTCCGCAACAGTCGGCCGACGCGGCCAACGCAATATACAGTTTAGTTACCCGCACGCTGGGTTCCGCCGTACAGGTATTAGTTTTGCTGGCAATGGGGCTGGTAATTTATTTAGCCACCAGCAAATACGGCAATATTCGTCTTGGCGAAGGTAAACCGGAATACAGTACGCTCTCCTGGCTGTTTATGTTTATTTGCGCCGGATTAGGTTCCTCCACGCTTTATTGGGGCGTAGCGGAGTGGGCCTATTATTATCAAACGCCGGGTTTAAATATCGTGCCGCGTTCACAGCAGGCACTGGAATTTAGCGTTCCCTACTCCTTTTTCCATTGGGGCATCAGCGCCTGGGCAACTTATACGCTGGCCTCATTAATCATGGCTTACCACTTTCATGTGCGGAAAAATAAAGGGCTGAGTCTTTCCGGCATTATTGCTGCTATTACCGGCGTTCGCCCGCAAGGCCCATGGGGAAAACTGGTGGACTTAATGTTCCTGATCGCCACTGTCGGCGCACTGACCATTTCCCTTGTTGTCACCGCAGCAACCTTTACCCGTGGGCTTTCCGCGCTGACCGGTTTACCCGATAACTTCACCGTGCAGGCATTTGTGATCCTGCTTTCCGGCGGCATTTTTTGCCTAAGCTCGTGGATAGGTATCAACAACGGTTTACAACGTCTGAGCAAAATGGTCGGCTGGGGCGCGTTCCTGCTGCCATTGCTGGTTTTGATTGTCGGTCCAACCGAGTTTATTACCAACAGCATCATCAATGCCATCGGCCTGACCACACAAAACTTCTTACAGATGAGCTTATTTACCGATCCGCTTGGCGATGGTTCATTTACCCGCAACTGGACCGTTTTCTATTGGCTGTGGTGGATCTCTTACACCCCCGGCGTGGCAATGTTTGTCACCCGCGTATCACGTGGTCGTAAGATCAAAGAAGTTATCTGGGGGCTGATCCTCGGTAGCACCGTCGGCTGCTGGTTCTTCTTCGGCGTGATGGAAAGCTTCGCCATTCATCAGTTTATCAAAGGGATAATCAACGTTCCGCAGGTGCTGGAAACGTTGGGCGGTGAAACGGCTGTTCAACAAGTTCTGATGTCGTTGCCAGCCGGTAAATTGTTCCTTGCCGCTTATCTGGGCGTGATGATTATTTTCCTCGCCTCGCATATGGATGCGGTGGCCTACACCATGGCGGCGACCAGCACGCGAAATCTTCAGGAAGGTGATGATCCAGACCGTGGGCTGCGTCTTTTCTGGTGCGTGGTAATCACCCTGATCCCGCTTTCAATTCTGTTCACCGGCGCATCGCTGGAAACCATGAAAACTACCGTCGTACTTACAGCCCTTCCCTTTCTCGCCATTTTACTGGTGAAAGTGGGCGGATTTATTCGCTGGCTGAAACAGGATTACGCCGATATTCCGGCTCATCAAATTGAACATTATCTCCCGCAGACACCGGTTGAAGCCCCGGAAAAAACGCCAGTGCTCCCTGCGGGAACCATATTCAAAGGCGACAACTGAGCGCCATCATCCTAACGATAAAGGTATCCCTATGAGCAATCTGAGCCCTGACTTTGTACTACCCGGAAATTTTTGCGCTAACCCACAGGAAGCGTGGACCATTCCTGCCCGCTTTTATACTGATCAGAACGCCTTTGAACACGAAAAAGAGAACGTCTTCGCCAAAAGCTGGATTTGCGTCGCTCACAGTAGCGAACTGGCGAATGCCAATAATTACGTGACGCGTGAGATCATTGGCGAAAGCATCGTGCTGGTACGCGGCCGTGATAAGGTTTTGCGCGCATTCTATAACGTTTGCCCGCACCGTGGTCATCAATTATTGAGCGGTGAAGGGAAAGCGAAAAATGTGATTACCTGCCCATATCACGCCTGGGCATTCAAACTCGATGGCAACCTGGCTCATGCGCGTAACTGTGAAAACGTCGCCAATTTCGATAGTGACAAAGCGCAACTGGTTCCGGTGCGTCTGGAAGAATATGCCGGATTCGTCTTCATCAACATGGATCCCAACGCCACCAGCGTAGAAGATCAGTTACCAGGCCTGGCGGCAAAAGTGCTGGAAGCCTGCCCGGAAGTCCACGATCTGAAACTGGCGGCCCGCTTTACCACCCGCACGCCTGCCAACTGGAAGAACATTGTCGATAACTATCTTGAGTGCTACCACTGTGGTCCGGCGCATCCAGGTTTCTCAGACTCCGTTCAGGTTGATCGTTACTGGCACACCATGCACGGCAACTGGACGCTGCAATACGGTTTCGCCAAACCGTCCGAACAGTCGTTTAAATTTGAAGAAGGTACAGACGCTGCGTTCCACGGTTTCTGGCTGTGGCCGTGCACTATGCTGAACGTCACGCCAATCAAAGGGATGATGACGGTCATTTATGAATTCCCGGTGGATTCTGAAACTACCCTGCAAAACTACGATATCTACTTCACCAATGAAGAGCTAACCGATGAGCAAAAATCGCTGATTGAGTGGTATCGCGATGTGTTCCGTCCGGAAGATTTACGTCTGGTTGAAAGCGTACAGAAAGGGCTGAAATCGCGTGGCTATCGTGGGCAGGGGCGCATCATGGCCGACAGTAGCGGTAGCGGTATTTCCGAACACGGTATCGCCCATTTCCATAATCTGCTGGCGCAGGTGTTTAAGGACTAATGACATCGGCGGCGGTATTTTCCGCCGCCGGGCTGATTTTTGATGGAGTACAGCAATGTCAGACTATCAAATGTTTGAAGTACAGGTGAGCCAGATTGAACCGCTTACCGAACAGGTGAAACGCTTCACGCTGGTGTCAACCGATGGCAAACCGCTGCCTGCGTTCACCGGCGGAAGTCACGTCATTGTGCAGATGAGTGATGGTGATAACCAGTACAGCAATGCTTATTCACTACTAAGTTCGCCACTCGACACCTCTTGTTATCAGATTGCCGTTCGGCTGGAAGAGAACTCGCGCGGCGGTTCGCGCTTTTTGCATCAGCAGGTAAAAGCGGGCGATCGATTGACCATCTCGACACCCAATAACCTGTTTGCTCTGGTTCCCACGGCTCGAAAGCATCTGTTTATCGCAGGCGGCATTGGTATCACCCCTTTCCTGTCGCATCTGGCAGAGTTGCAACACACGGACGTCGACTGGCAGTTACATTATTGTTCGCGGAGTCCAGTAAGTTGCGCATTTCGTGATGAATTAAACCAACATCCGCAGACTGATAAGATTCATTTTCATCACTCATCGATCGGAACGCGACTCGAATTAGTGCGATTATTGGCGGATGTCGCCCCTGGCACACACATTTATACCTGTGGCCCCGAAGCTCTGAATGACGCGGTGAGAAGTGAAGCAGCGCGTCTGGGCATCTCCGCCGATACGCTGCACTTTGAGCAGTTTGCTATTGAAGACAAAACCGGCGATGCCTTTACCCTGGTACTCGCCCGTTCCGGGAAAGAGTTTGTAGTACCAGAAGAGATGACCATTTTGCAGGTCATTGAAAATAACAAAGCGGCAAAAGTGGAATGTTTATGTCGTGAAGGGGTATGCGGAACCTGTGAAACAGCAATTCTTGAAGGTGAAGCCGATCATCGGGACCAGTATTTTAGCGATGAAGAGCGCGCCAGCCAGCAGAGTATGTTGATCTGTTGTTCGCGCGCGAAGGGTAAACGACTGGTGTTGGATCTGTAGTTTATCCGAAGCCGGATGCGGCGCTGGTTGCGCCTTGTCCGGCTTACGAACGTTTTACTGCGGATATTCCTGCAATAAATTGTGTAATGCTTCCGCCATCAACTCACCACGCCAGCCGGAAATCAGCTCAGGCAAATTGTTCTGCGGTTTTAATTTCCAGTGCCAGTTCAGCAGTTGGTTGATTTGCCGACGCGATGCCAGCAATTCGGCGCTGATCTTGTGCGTTTCGCTCACGTCAGTAATCAGCGACTTAATCGCTTTAAACGCTTTACGATAACCCGGCATGTCCATCAGGTTAAGCATCGGCTGCGGTAAGGCCTCTTCCGGCAATGTCTGCGCTTTTTCCACCAGCGCCAGCAGCGTTTTACCGTGAAAGCGGATTTCGCTACCGGATAAGCCCAGGCTGTCCAGTTCGCCCAGACTCCCTGGCATATAACGCGCTACCGACCACAAGTGTTCTTCACGCACGACAAAGTTCACCGCCAGATCGCGCTCCCGCGCCTTGCGCAATCGCCAGTCGGCTAACAGTTGCAAACAAGCCAACTGGCGCGTCCGTAATTGCCAGGCATTGGTGATATCACGCCAGGCATCTTCCGGCGCAACGACTTCCTGACGACGTGTTTGCATCAGGCGACATTCATCCAGCGCCGCAGGTAGCCAGCCAGAGGCTTCGGTTTCAACCATCAGCTTTGCGGTGATCGGTAACAGATACCAGACATCCGCCGCCGCGTATTCGCACTGACGTTCGGTTAACGGTCTGGCGAGCCAGTCGGTGCGCGATTCGCTCTTGTCCAGCGTAACACCGGAATACTCTTCCACCATGGAGGCAAAACCCCATGACATCGGGCGTCCGCAGAATGCGGCGAGGATTTGCGTGTCAATCAGGGGTTGAGGTAATTCGCCAAAGACATTGAGGAATACTTCCAGATCTTCACTGCCCGCATGGAGAAATTTGGTGATGGAAGGATCGCGCAAGATTGCCTTTAGCGGTGACCAGTCGCTGATCCCAAGAGGATCGATTAGCGCCAGATGCTCGCCATCAAAAAGTTGAATCAACCCCAGTTGCGGGTAATAGGTGCGCGTACGTACAAATTCAGTATCCAGGGCTATCGCCGGAAAGGCACGGACGGCTTCACACAAAGAAGCCAGCGCATCGTCCGTGGTAATCATTTGGTAATTCAAATTGTATTCTCTTTAGTGGGCGTCAAAAAAAACGCCGGATTAACCGGCGTCTGACGACTGACTTAACGCTCAGGCTTTATTGTCCACTTTGCCGCGCGCTTCGTCACGTAATTCTCGTCGCAAAATTTTCCCGACGTTAGATTTCGGTAACTCATCACGAAATTCCACCAGCTTCGGTACTTTGTAGCCCGTAAGCTGACGGCGGCAAAAGGTCACCAGTGACTCTTCAGTGAGCGACGCGTCTTTTTTCACCACAAAGATTTTCACCGCTTCACCACTGGAGCCAGAAGGTACGCCAACAGCCGCCACTTCCTGTACGCCAGGGTGCTGCATGACGACATCTTCAATCTCGTTGGGATAGACGTTAAAACCGGAAACCAGAATCATGTCTTTTTTACGATCGACAATGCGCAGGAATCCTTCTTCATCCATTACCGCAATATCGCCAGTGTGTAACCAACCGTTTTTGATGATTTCATCGGTGGCATCCGGACGCTGCCAGTAGCCCAACATCACCTGAGGACCTCTGACACAAAGTTCGCCCGGTTGCCCCGGTGGTACTTCGTTATCGTCATCATCCACCAGTTTGGCCTCCGTCGAGGGCACCGGTAATCCAATGCTACCGCTGTGATAATCAATATCATACGGGTTAACGCTCACCAGTGGCGCACACTCGGTTAAGCCATAACCTTCCAGCAGATATTGTCCGGTCAGTTTTACCCAGCGTTCTGCCACCACTTGCTGAACGGGCATCCCACCGCCTGCGGAAAGGTGCAGACTGGAGAAATCCAGCTGCTGGAACTCTTTATTGTTCAGCAACGCATTGAACAAGGTGTTTACGCCGGTGATAGCGGTAAACGGATATTTCGCCAGCTCTTTCACCAGCCCCGGAATATCACGTGGGTTAGTGATAAGCAGGTTCTGCCCGCCGAGTTCGATAAACAGCAGGCAGTTAATGGTCAGTGCAAAAATGTGATAGAGCGGCAGTGCCGTTACTACCAGTTCTTTACCTGGATGCAGCAACGGCCCATAGGTGGCGTTGACCTGTTCCAGGTTCGCCAGCATATTGCGGTGAGTCAGCATCGCGCCTTTCGCCACACCTGTGGTGCCGCCGGTGTATTGCAGGAAAGCTAAATCTTCCGGCACCAGTTCGGGTTTGACGTACTGCATCCGGTAGCCGTTGTGCAGGGCGCTACGAAATGAAATGGCATCTGGCAGATGGTATTTCGGCACCAGACGCTTGATGTATTTAACAACGAAATTGACTACCGTGCCTTTTGCCGTAGATAGCTGATCGCCCATACGGGTCAGAATAACGTGCTGGACGGCGGTTTTATCGACCACTTTTTCCAGGGTATGGGCAAAGTTAGACACAATGACAATCGCCGATGCGCCGCTATCGTTAAGCTGATGCTCAAGTTCGCGTGGGGTATACAACGGGTTAACGTTTACGACGATCATCCCGGCACGCAAAATACCAAACAGCGCCACCGGATATTGCAATAAGTTAGGCATCATCAGCGCAACGCGATCGCCCTTCTTCAGCCCCAGCCCTTGTTGCAAATAAGCGGCAAACGCGCGACTGCGTTCTTCCAGTTTGCGGAAGGTCATCACCTCCCCCATATTCACAAACGCTGGCTTGTCGGCGTAGCGCGCGACCGACTGCTCAAACATATCCACCAGAGATTGATAACGGTCAGGGTTGATCTCCGTCGGAACATCGGCGGGATAACGGTTAAGCCAAACCTTCTTCAATTCTTCACCTCTAAAATGCGTGTTCGTCGTCATCGCAACCCCAAGTGATATACATGCCGTTAACATAATATTAACTCATCATACCAGCTTGATAATTACCCAACGAAAAGGTTGCGAGGCGCGTCACTATTTATTTTTATCGTTACTGTAAGAATGCAGAAACAGCGGACCAGCCGCTGTTTCTTTTTCTTTAAAAACAAGCAATTATTCAGTTACAACTGTTTGTACTCTCGCGGGGCCAGGATTATACCAGCCCCATCCGCCGTAGCCATAGGGCCAGCCACGACCGCCATAAAACCACGGATCAATCGGCTGAGGCGGCATAATCACCTGCTGGGTTAAATGCCAACGTTTATAACCCGTTACCTGCATCACCATAAATTTATAGGGCGTGTTGCCGATTTTTCCGTCAACCGTACCGGTGATTGGCCCAACAACTGTGACCAGTTGTCCACGGAAATCCACCGGGTCCAGAAAACCGTTCACATCTGCATAAATGCGACCGCGAGAAGGTTCTCCCAGCGTCGGCCTGGCTCCGCTGTCCAGCGGTACGGTAGCAATTTCCAGGCGGGTTTTCCCTTGCTGGTTTTGTACCGCGACCACTTTGCCACCAAAACGCGCCTCCTGACCAACGTACAGCTGCGGCGCACTCATCACCCGAACTAAATCTTGTTGCGGCGTGGGACTGCTGCCTTTAATGGCGTCCGGCACAGTGACACAACCGCTCAGCATTAGCGCAAACGTACCTGCCAGTATGCCTTTGATAACATTCTTTTGAACCGCCATGATGCGACTCCTTTTTTTCTCAGGGCATACTCTTAAGATTCATTCTTTGCCCGGAAGTTTCTTCCAGGCGACGTTGTTACGTAAATAAACCGGCTCGGCATGTTCCACCGCTACCGTTTTACCCTCGGTAAACATCTGGCAGGCAATCGGCAGCATATCTTCTGCGGCGGGCAGTAACACTTCGCCATCGCGCAAAACCAGCCCGCTATCTTTACCGAGATCCGGCCAGGCTTGCCAGCCCGTTCCCACCGTCACCCATTCTCCGGAAAGCTGCTGCATCCGCTCATGAACGAGTTCTGGTTTGAGTACGGCTTCGGTTTCTTCACCGTGCCAGACACCGTTTTCATCACGCTGATATTCGGCCCAGTAAACTTCGCCCATTCGCGCGTCAATGGCTGACAGCACGCGTGTTGCGCCGTTTTTGCGCCACGCCCCTTGCGCCATCGTCATTAGCGTGGAGACGCCAATCATCGGCAGCTCCGCGCCAAGCGCCAGCCCTTGCGCAATGCCAATACCGATGCGCACGCCGGTAAAGCTACCAGGGCCACGTCCGTAAGCCAGAGCGTTTATGTCAGTCAGGGAAGTTCCGCTGGTGGTCAGGATATCCTGCACCATCGGTAAGATTCGTTGAGTATGTTCACGAGGGCAAAGCTCAAAATGAGCGTTGACAGTACCGTCGTTCCACAGGGCGACAGAGCAGGCCTCTGTCGCGGTATCGATAGCCAGAATTCGCATGGGTCTTCGTGCTTAGATCAATAAAAAGGCGCGCATCATACCATACTCAATAACAAATTACCTGGAGGATGGTATCGCAAGGAAACGAACCGCACGGGCAATGTCACGGGTACGCGGTGCGGGCGGGAGGCTGGCGAGGAACGTCGCACCGTAAGGGCGCATCACCAGCCGATTGTCACAAATCACCAGCACACCGCGATCGTCGGCGTCGCGAATCAGTCGCCCTACGCCCTGTTTAAGAGTAATCACCGCATCCGGTAGCTGCACTTCATCGAACGGGTCTCCGCCACGCAAACGGCAATCTTCCATGCGCGCTTTTAACAGCGGGTCATCTGGCGAGGTAAACGGCAACTTGTCGATAATCACCAGCGACAGCGTATCGCCGCGCACGTCCACCCCTTCCCAGAAACTGCTGGTCGCCACAAGAAGCGCGTTACCGGCGCTGACAAATTGCTGCAACAGTTGTCCTTTGCTGGTTTCCCCCTGCAACAAAACGGGAAGCGTCATGGTAGCGCGGAACTGCTCGGCCAGATCGCGCATCATGGCGTGCGAGGTACAAAGCATAAAACAACGACCGTTATTGGCTTCGATGATCGGTCGCAGCATTGCCGCCAGTTGCCGTGCACAACCTGGTTGATTGGTTTGCGGCAGGTTGCGCGGTACACAGAGTAACGCCTGGCGGCTGTAATCAAACGGGCTGGGTAACAGCAACGACTCTGCCTGTTCAATGCCAAGCCGCGAGGTAAAATGATGCAGATCGTCATTCACCGACAGCGTTGCTGAGGTAAAGATCCAGCTACCTGGTTTTTGCGCCATTAACTCTTTGAATTTATCCGCCACGCTGAGCGGCGTGAGTGCCAGAGTAAAATGGCGCGAAGTGCATTCGTACCAGTAGCTGTAGCCCGGCTGATTGATCTCTTTTAGCCGTTTCAGCCGCGTGCGATACAACGTGGCGCGCTCAAATGCCGCATCCAGCAAGGCGGAACGCCCCAGCGACAATTTCGCCACGTCGTAACAGAGTTCAAGGGTGTCATCGAGCAGTAAAAACGCCCGTTGAATTTGCGGATTGGCCAACAGTTCGCGCAGGTTTCCGCGATAACCTGGCTCACCGAGTTGCAGACGAAAATCCTGCGCACTCTGGGCAAGACGGTCAGCGCACTTTTGTAACTGCTGGGTGTCTTTTAATTCGGTGCGATAGGCGATGGTGATGTCTTTTGCCAGATCGAGCAATTGTCGACTGGAGAGTGATTGCCCAAAATACTGGCTGGCAATGTCCGGCAACTGGTGGGCTTCGTCGAAGATCATGACGTCTGCTTCCGGGATCAGTTCGCCAAAACCACTCTCTTTCACCACCATATCCGCCAGAAAAAGATGATGGTTTACCACCACCACATCGGCATCCATCGCTTTTTTGCGTGCTTTGACCACAAAGCAATCTTTATACATCGGGCAGTCACTGCCTAGGCAGTTGTCGTTGGTGCTGGTGACCAACGGCCATGCCTGTGAATCTTCCGCGACACTGACGCAGGTGCTGATATCGCCATCGACTGTTTGATTGGACCAGGAGCGCAGCAGGATCACATCGCTTAAAATTTGTACCGGCAGATCGCCGCCCGCCAGCGCCTGCTGTTCGAGACGTTCGAGGCAGAGATAGTTTGAGCGCCCTTTCAGCAGCGCCACGTTGCCCGTGTATTTCAATGCCTTTGAGACCGTTGGCAAATCACGGCTGTAGAGCTGATCCTGCAACGCTTTTGAGCCGGTCGAGATAATGACTTTCTTTTTTGCCCGCAGCGCAGGGGCAAGGTAAGCGTAGGTTTTGCCCGTGCCGGTTCCCGCTTCCACCACCAGCGGCTGGCTTTTTTCTATCGCCCCAGCGACGGCTACCGCCATCTGTCGCTGTGGTTCACGCGGCTTAAAGCCAGGTATCGCTTTCGCCAGTTGACCGTCTGGTGCAAAATCGTCCGTCACACTACCCCCTGTTGATTTGAACAGGGATTATGTCAGGCCAGGTTGCTTTTCGCCAGCTGAAGTGGTGACGGCGACCTTACATTGTGGCAGTCTTTGCAGCACAAAAATGGAAGGATAATGAGGACAAAATGATGACTATCGTTCGTATCGATGCTGAAGCCCGCTGGTCTGATGTAGTAATCCACAACAACACGCTCTACTACACTGGTGTACCGGAAAACCTCGACGCCGATGCCTTTGAGCAAACCGCCAACACGCTGGCGCAGATTGACGCCGTGCTGGAAAAACAGGGCAGCAATAAGTCGAGTATTCTGGATGCCACGATTTTCCTGGCCGATAAAAACGACTTCGCTGCAATGAATAAAGCCTGGGACGCCTGGGTTGTCGCGGGTCATGCGCCGGTGCGCTGCACGGTGCAAGCGGGATTGATGAACCCGAAGTATAAAGTTGAAATTAAAATTATTGCGGCGGTTTAATTCCGGAAGATAATTATATCAAGGCAAAAATCACACGATAATTTATCGAAAAACTGGTCGATCATGAACAAATCGGCCAGTGCTTAAGGTCTTACTTTAAATGGGTAGTACCCTGGCTGATAATTTATTTTTATGATTACTGCTGTATTTATACAAAAATGATATTAATCGCAAAAATCAAACCATTATGTTAATCACTCGATTAACTTACGCTGCTTTTCTTTCTTGCCCTTCCTTGCCTGAACAACTTGGCTGCGGTACTACGATTTGCTGTTAATTTTCGGCACATCACTAGATAACCCGCCATGACCTGCTACCTTTAAAATACCTGAATGTCAACAGGTTAACTAATGAGATATCGTTATAATCCTTTTGATATTAGGCGCAATTTAATGTCATATATAGCCTTATCGATCACGTGGTTAATTTAAGGACAAGAATATGCCTGCTGTAATAGATAAAGCCCTGGATTTTATTGGTGCCATGGATATATCAACACCAACCCCCAGCTCTATGAATGAAAGTACGGCGAAGGGAATATTTAAATATTTGAAAGAACTGGGAGTACCCGCGAGTACCGCCGATATTACTGCGCGAGCCGAACAGGAAGGCTGGAATCCTGGATTCACGGAAAAAATGGTGGGATGGGCAAAAAAAATGGAATCTGGCGAACGCGTGGTGATTAAAAATCCAGAATACTTCTCGTCCTATATGCAGGAAGAGCTTAAAGCACTGGTATAAGTTAAATCTCTACCAGCCCAAATGAGCCAGGACGCTTTTTTATCACATAAAAGCGTCCTTTTTTTCTAACCATCAAAAACACTACTTAATTCATTCAACCAGTACAGCCCCTCAATTTTCTGGTTCAAACGCTACGGGCCAAAGGGTTCGCTTGTCATAATGCGCCCTGTTGAAACTAACATTGTATTACTCGTCTTCATCCTCAAAACGCGCCACAATCCGCTCGCCGGAATGGTTGGCGCGTAACTCTTCAGCTACCAGTGCGATTGCCTGACCGCTGCTCATCCCCTGTGCCATCAGTTCCTGAATACGCTCAACGGCTTTTTGCTGCTGTTCATGGGTGAGTGAAGGTAAACCTGCAAACATTGTTAACTCCTGCTAAATTGTTGGCGCTAATTATTTCATGCTACCCGGCACATAGCCAGTAGAGTCAGGACTGATGAAGACGTTATCTCCCGCTGTGATTACTTTACCCTGGCGTCAGGACGCCGCTGAATTTTATTTTTCCCGCTTAAGCCACCTGCCATGGGCGATGCTTTTGCACTCTGGCTATGCCGAGCATCCGTATAGCCGCTTTGATATTGTGGTGGCAGACCCGATTTACACCTTAACAACTTACGGCGGTGAAACTGTTTTGTGTAAAGGCGAAACCCGCACAACAACCGCTGACGATCCGTTAACAGTACTCCAGCAGGCGCTGGAGCGTGCAAACATTCACCCGTCGCATAACGATGATTTGCCATTTCAGGGTGGCGCGCTGGGTTTATTTGGTTACGATCTGGGTCGCCGTTTTGAGTCACTGCCAGAAGTGGCGCAGAGAGATATCGACCTGCCTGATATGGCGGTAGGTATTTACGACTGGGCACTGATTGTCGACCACCAGCGCCAGACTGTTTCTTTGCTGAGTCATGATGATGTCAATGCCCGTCTGGCCTGGCTGGAAAACCAGCAAATCACACCGCAGGGTGATTTTGCGCTAACCTCAGCCTGGCAATCTAATATGAGCCGCGAACAGTATGGCGAAAAATTTCGTCAGGTGCAGGAATATTTGCACAGTGGCGACTGTTACCAGGTGAATCTCGCCCAGCGTTTTCAGGCTACCTATTGCGGTGATGAATGGCAGGCATTCGTTCAGCTTAATCAGGCCAATCACGCGCCGTTTAGTGCATTCCTGCGTCTGGAACAAGGCACAATTTTAAGCCTCTCGCCAGAGCGTTTTATTCTTTGTGATGACGGTGAGATCCAGACCCGTCCGATTAAAGGCACACTGCCACGTCTGCCCGCTCCTCTGGAAGATAGCAAACAGGCAGAAAAACTGGCGAACTCGCCAAAAGATCGCGCTGAAAACCTGATGATTGTTGATTTAATGCGTAATGATATTGGTCGCGTTGCGGTGCCTGGTTCAGTAAAAGTGCCGGAACTGTTTGTGGTGGAACCTTTTCCCGCTGTGCACCACCTGGTGAGCACCATTACAGCTCAACTACCCGAACAACTTCATGCCAGCGATCTGCTGCGCGCGGCTTTTCCTGGTGGCTCAATCACCGGGGCACCGAAAGTTCGGGCAATGGAAATTATCGATGAACTGGAACCGCAGCGACGCAACGCCTGGTGCGGAAGCATTGGCTATTTGAGCTTCTGTGGCAATATGGATACCAGCATCACTATCCGCACGCTGACTGCCATTAACGGTCAAATTTACTGTTCTGCGGGCGGCGGTATTGTCGCCGATAGTCAGGAAGAAGCGGAATATCAGGAAACTTTTGATAAAGTTAATAGGATATTACGCCAACTGGAGAAGTAAGACGTGGACTACCGTAGCCTGACGCTTGATGATTTTTTATCGCGCTTTCAACTTTTACGCCCGCAAATAAACCGGGAAACCTTAAATCATCGTCAGGCTGCCGTGTTAATCCCTATCGTTCGCCGATCGCAGCCGGGGTTATTGCTCACTCAACGTTCTATTCATCTGCGCAAACACGCCGGACAGGTGGCGTTTCCTGGTGGTGCAGTAGATGACACTGATGCGTCAGTTATTGCCGCTGCGTTGCGCGAAGCCGAAGAAGAGGTTGCTATCCCCCCTTCCGCCGTCGAAGTTATCGGCGTGCTACCGCCCGTCGATAGCGTAACTGGCTACCAGGTAACGCCAGTGGTCGGCATTATCCCGCCTGATTTACCTTATCGTGCCAGTGAAGATGAAGTTTCCGCAGTGTTTGAAATGCCGCTCGCCCAGGCATTACATCTGGGTCGTTATCACCCGTTAGATATCTACCGCCGTGGTGATTCACATCGGGTATGGCTTTCCTGGTACGAACAGTATTTTGTATGGGGAATGACCGCAGGCATAATTCGTGAGCTGGCGCTGCAAATTGGTGTGAAATCCTGACTATACTTATCTTTACATCTACAAAACACTACTTGAGACAATCATCGCAATATTAGTTAAATCGCGGTTTTTGATTAGTTTAATTCATGTGAATAGTTAAGCCTGTCGCCGCGTTCCCTCTTACACTATGCGTTGTTATTAGTTCGTTACTGGATGTCCAGTCACCTTGTCAGGAGTATTATCGTGATTAGTCTATTCGACATGTTTAAGGTGGGGATTGGTCCCTCATCTTCCCATACCGTAGGGCCTATGAAGGCAGGTAAACAGTTCGTCGATGATCTGGTCGAAAAAGGCTTACTGGATAGCGTTACCCGCGTTGCCGTGGACGTTTATGGTTCACTGTCGCTGACGGGTAAAGGCCACCATACCGATATCGCCATTATTATGGGTCTTGCAGGTAACGAACCTGCCACCGTGGATATCGACAGTATTCCCGGTTTTATTCGCGACGTAGAAGAGCGCGAACGCCTGCTGCTGGCGCAGGGACGGCATGAAGTGGATTTTCCGCGTGACAACGGTATGCGTTTTCATAACGGCAACCTGCCGTTGCATGAAAACGGTATGCAAATCCATGCTTATAACGGTGATGAAGTCGTCTACAGCAAAACTTATTATTCCATCGGCGGCGGCTTTATCGTCGATGAAGAACATTTTGGTCAGGATGCCGCAAACGACGTGAGCGTGCCGTATCCGTTCAAATCCGCCACTGAGCTGCTGGCGTACTGTAATGAAACTGGCTATTCCCTTTCCGGTCTGGCAATGCAAAACGAACTGGCGCTGCACAGCAAAAAAGAGATCGATGAATATTTTGCTCATGTCTGGCAAACCATGCAGGCATGTATCGATCGCGGAATGAATACCGAAGGCGTATTGCCTGGCCCGCTGCGTGTTCCACGCCGTGCGTCTGCCCTGCGCCGGATGCTGGTTTCCAGCGATAAACTGTCTAACGATCCGATGAATGTCATCGACTGGGTAAATATGTTTGCGCTGGCGGTAAACGAAGAAAACGCCGCCGGTGGTCGCGTGGTAACTGCACCAACCAACGGAGCCTGCGGCATCGTTCCGGCAGTGCTGGCTTACTATGACCACTTTATTGAATCGGTCAGCCCGGACATCTATACCCGTTACTTTATGGCGGCCGGGGCAATTGGCGCATTATATAAAATGAATGCCTCTATTTCCGGTGCTGAAGTGGGTTGTCAGGGCGAAGTGGGTGTTGCCTGTTCAATGGCTGCTGCGGGTCTTGCAGAACTGTTGGGCGGTAGCCCGGAACAGGTTTGTGTGGCGGCGGAAATTGGCATGGAACACAACCTTGGTCTAACTTGTGACCCGGTTGCAGGTCAGGTTCAGGTGCCGTGCATTGAACGTAACGCCATTGCCTCTGTAAAAGCGATCAATGCCGCACGCATGGCCTTACGCCGCACCAGTGCACCGCGCGTCTCGCTGGATAAGGTCATCGAGACAATGTACGAAACAGGTAAGGACATGAACGCCAAATACCGTGAAACCTCTCGCGGCGGTCTGGCAATTAAAGTCCAGTGTGACTAATACTTTTCTTTCGCCCATCTGCAACGGATGGGCGAATTTCTCTCGCTTTCTCGTCTGCTGTAAATTTCCCCACTACACTTCCACTGTTGCGTCAGGCGTTTGTTGCCATGCGCTTACAGGGCGGCCCGCATGCAAAAAGCACAACGGATCATTAAAACCTATCGCCGTAATCGAATGATTGTTTGTACAATTTGCGCACTTTTTACGCTTGTAGCGACACTAAGCGTGCGGTTTATTTCACAGCGTAACTTAAATCAACAGCGGGTGATCCTCTTCGCCAATCACGCTGTTGAAGAGCTGGATAAAGTCTTGCAGCCCCTTCAGGAAGGACGCGAGCTTTTACTTCCGTTGATTGGCCTCCCCTGCTCAGTCGCTCATTTGCCTCTACGCAAGCAGGCCGCAAAACTGCAAACCGTGCGTTCTATTGGTCTGGTTCAAAACGGTACGCTCTATTGCTCCAGTATTTTTGGCTATCGAAATGTCCCTGTTTATGATATTCAAGCCGATTTGCCTGCCCCACGGCCTCTTCTGCGTCTTTCCACCGATCGCGTGTTGATTAAAGGTAGCCCAGTGCTGATCCAGTGGTATCCCTTGTCATCACATAACGGTGATGGCGTTCTGGAGATGATCAACATTGGGTTATTGACGACGATGTTACTGGAGCCGCAGTTGCCGCAAATTAGAAACGCCAGCCTGACGGTGGCCGATCGCCATTTACTCTATGATGACGGTCTGGTTGATTCTTTACCTCCGCTTAATGGCAATGAACGTTACCAGGTTTCATCGCAAAATTTTCCTTTTACCATTAGCGTCAGCGGACCTGGTGCGACGCAACTGGCGTTGCATCATCTTCCCAGCCAGCTCCCGCTGGCTGTACTGTTGAGTTTACTGGTGGGTTATGTTGCATGGCTTGCAACCGCACACAGAATGAGTTTTTCGCGCGAAATTAATCTTGGCCTTGCGCAACATGAGTTCGAGCTATTCTGTCAACCTTTACTAAACGCACGTAGTCAGCAATGTATTGGCGTAGAGATATTGCTGCGCTGGAATAACCCACGTCAGGGTTGGATCTCGCCGGATGTGTTTATCCCTATTGCGGAAGAACATCACCTGATAGTGCCGCTTACCCGTTATGTGATGATGGAAACCATCCGTCAAATCCACGTTTTTCCAATAAGCAACCAGTTTCACATTGGGATTAACGTCGCCCCCAGCCATTTTCGCCGTGGCGTGCTGTTGAAAGATCTTAATCAGTACTGGTTCAGTGCTCACCCGATTCAGCAACTCATCCTTGAAATAACCGAGCGCGATGCCTTACTGGATGTTGATTATCGGATTGCCCGCGAACTGCATCGTAAAAACGTCAAACTGGCGATTGATGATTTCGGCACCGGCAACAGTTCGTTTTCCTGGCTGGAAACGTTACGCCCTGACGTCCTGAAAATTGATAAGTCATTCACCGCTGCAATTGGTTCAGACGCGGTTAACTCGACGATAACCGATATCATCATTGCGTTGGGGCAAAGACTGAATATTGAACTGGTGGCGGAGGGCGTAGAAACGCAAGAACAGGCAAAATATTTACGCCGTCATGGGGTGCATATTTTACAAGGATATTTGTACGCGCAACCAATGCCGCTGCGTGATTTCCCAAAATGGCTGGCGGGCAGCCAACCGCCGCCCGCCCGGCATAATGGGCATATCACGCCCGTTATGCCATTTCGTTAATGATTATTCGTCTTCGTCGTGAGCCAGTTGCTCTTTAACAATACGAACCAGGTCAACACGATAATCGTTAGCTTCAACAATGGTAATATGCAACGGCCCTACGTTAATCACATCGCCCGCACGCGGGATGTGACCATTTGCAGAAATCACCAGACCTGCGACCGTCGCGATATCATCGTCATCAGCAAGGTGCTCAACATCAAGCGCCTGCTGTAAGGCGTGGAGGTCTGTACCACCTTTTACCAGCCAGCCGTCGCCGTCGGTAATGATTTCCGGCGTTTCATCAGCATCCGGGAACTCACCTGCAATGGCTTCCAGCACATCCAGAGGCGTAACCAGACCTTGCACCACACCAAACTCGTTGGTCACGATCACAAAACTACCGCGAGCGCGACGCAGCACGCCCAGCAGATTGATCGGATCGAGGGTTTCCGGAACGATAATCGCCGGAGACGCCGAAGCAATCGCCGCTACATCAACGCCCTCTTCCAGTGCCACCAGCAGTTCTTTCGCACGCACGATACCGATGATTTCATCCAGCTCTCCGCGACATACCGGGAACAGGCTATGTGGCGAAGAAAGCAACTGCTCACGGATTTCATCGACACTAAGGTTAGCGTCAACCCAGCTGATTTCGCCGCGCGGCGTCATAATCCCGCGCAGAGAGCGCGACGCCAGAGTCAGTACACCGTTAATCATGTATCGCTCTTCTTCGGCAAACGCACCTTCCGGCACCGGGATCGGCATCGGGTTATCCGCATCATGCTGCACATTCGCCTGACGTTTACCGCCCATCAAACGCAGGATGGCATCAGCAGTACGTGCACGCAGCGGTAAAGTCGACTGGTGACGAATAAAGTTACGGCGCGCAATTTGGTTAAATACTTCGATAATGATCGAGAAGCCAATCGCGGCATACAGGTAACCTTTCGGAATGTGGAAACCAAAGCCTTCTGCTACCAGACTCAGACCAATCATTAACAGGAAGCTCAGACAGAGCACCACTACCGTTGGATGCTGGTTAACGAATCGCGTCAGCGGTTTCGATGCCAGCAACATGACTGCCATCGCAATCACCACCGCTGCCATCATAACCGGCAGATGGTTGACCATCCCTACTGCAGTAATCACCGCATCCAGCGAGAAGACGGCATCAAGGATGACAATCTGTGTTACGACCACCCAGAAACTGGCATAGCCTTTGCCATGACCAGAATCATGATCGCGGTTTTCCAGCCGTTCATGTAGCTCCGTTGTCGCTTTAAACAACAAGAATATCCCCCCGAGCAACATAATCAGATCGCGGCCGGAGAAGGAAAAATCCATCACGGTAAATAGCGGTTTGGTCAGGGTGACCATCCATGAAATCAGCGATAACAGTCCCAGACGCATGATCAGCGCCAGCGACAGCCCCAACAAACGTGCTTTATCACGTTGTTTTGGCGGCAGTTTATCGGCAAGAATGGCGATAAAAACCAGGTTATCGATACCCAGCACGATTTCAAGAACGACAAGCGTGAGTAGCCCCGCCCAAATCGAGGGGTCCATTAAGAATTCCATGACAAGCTCCTGCTTAAGGAATAGCTATTCGGCGCCAGAAATAATGCAGGCGTAACGACAAAATGCAAACAAAAGGTGCGGCAAAAAATGCCAGAAAGGCAGGCGCTGAAAGGCCTGATGCTGAAATGACGTCGGTGACGATCCATACTGCGGGCTGCTGCCCCATACTCCTTGATTGTTAAACGGGAGTTAAACATATCAGAGAGAACTCTGATTTGGCAAAGATTTACCTTCCTTTGCAAACGAATGTAACGAGGGTATTTTACCTTTCGGAATTTTGCTAATCCAAAGTTAAATTACGGATCCTCATCACATAAAATATTTTTTTCGCTATCTAAAATAAATCGCGAAACGCAGGGGGTTTTTGGTTGTAACCCTTATCTGAATCGATTCGATTGTGGACGACGATTCAAAAAATACATCTGGCACGTTGAGGTGTTAACAATAATAAAGGAGGTAGCAAGTGACCATTGCTATTGTTATAGGCACACATGGTTGGGCTGCAGAGCAGTTGCTTAAAACGGCAGAGATGCTGTTAGGCGAGCAGGAAAACGTCGGCTGGATCGATTTCGTTCCAGGTGAAAATGCCGAAACGCTGATTGAAAAGTACAACGCTCAGTTGGCAAAACTCGACACCACTAAAGGCGTGCTGTTTCTCGTTGATACATGGGGCGGCAGCCCGTTCAATGCTGCCAGCCGTATTGTCGTCGACAAAGAGCATTATGAAGTGATCGCAGGCGTTAACATTCCAATGCTGGTGGAAACGTTAATGGCTCGTGATGATGACCCTGGCTTTGATGAACTGGTGGCGTTGGCAGTAGAAACAGGCCGTGAAGGCGTGAAAGCACTGAAAGCCAAACCGGTTGAAAAAGCAGCGCCAGCACCCGCCGCCGCCGCACCAAAAGCGGCTCCAACTCCGGCAAAACCAATGGGACCAAATGACTACATGGTTATTGGCCTTGCGCGTATCGACGATCGTCTGATTCACGGTCAGGTCGCTACCCGCTGGACCAAAGAAACCAATGTCTCCCGTATTATCGTTGTTAGTGATGAAGTGGCTGCGGATACCGTTCGTAAGACACTGCTCACCCAGGTTGCACCTCCGGGCGTAACAGCACACGTGGTTGATGTTGCCAAGATGATCCGTGTCTACAACAACCCGAAATATGCTGGCGAACGTGTAATGCTGTTATTCACCAACCCGACAGATGTTGAGCGCCTCGTTGAAGGCGGCGTGAAAATTACCTCTGTTAACGTTGGCGGTATGGCATTCCGTCAGGGTAAAACCCAGGTGAATAACGCGGTTTCGGTTGATGAAAAAGATATCGAAGCGTTCAAAAAACTGAATGCGCGTGGTATCGAACTGGAAGTCCGTAAGGTTTCCACCGATCCGAAACTGAAAATGATGGATCTGATCAGCAAAATCGATAAGTAACGTATTGTGTTGATTATCACTCAGTTTTCACACTTAAGTCTTACGTAAACAGGAGAAGTACAATGGAGATTACCACTCTTCAAATTGTGCTGGTATTTATCGTAGCCTGTATCGCAGGTATGGGATCAATCCTCGATGAATTTCAGTTTCACCGTCCGCTAATCGCCTGTACCCTGGTGGGTATCGTTCTTGGCGATATGAAAACCGGTATTATTATCGGTGGGACTCTGGAAATGATCGCACTTGGCTGGATGAACATCGGTGCCGCAGTTGCGCCTGATGCCGCTCTGGCTTCCATCATTTCTACCATTCTGGTTATCGCTGGTCATCAGAGCATCGGTGCCGGTATCGCGCTGGCAATCCCGCTGGCCGCTGCGGGTCAGGTGCTGACCATCATCGTTCGTACCATCACCGTTGCTTTCCAGCACGCTGCGGATAAGGCGGCTGATAATGGCAACCTGACGGCAATTTCCTGGATCCACGTTTCTTCTCTGTTCCTGCAAGCGATGCGTGTGGCTATCCCGGCCGTGATTGTTGCGCTGTCTGTAGGCACCAGTGAAGTTCAGAACATGCTGAACGCCATTCCGGAAGTGGTGACTAATGGTCTGAATATCGCCGGTGGCATGATCGTGGTGGTTGGTTATGCGATGGTTATCAACATGATGCGTGCTGGATACCTGATGCCGTTCTTCTACCTCGGCTTCGTAACCGCAGCATTCACCAACTTTAACCTGGTTGCTCTGGGTGTGATTGGTACTGTTATGGCAGTGCTCTACATCCAACTTAGCCCGAAATATAACCGCGTAGCCGGTGCGCCTGTTCAGGCTGCTGGTAACAACGATCTCGATAACGAACTGGACTAACAGGTGAGCGAAATGGTTGATACAACTCAAACTACCACCGAGAAAAAACTCACTCCGAGTGATATTCGTGGCGTCTTCCTGCGTTCTAACCTCTTCCAGGGTTCATGGAACTTCGAACGTATGCAGGCACTGGGTTTCTGCTTCTCTATGGTTCCGGCGATTCGTCGCCTCTATCCTGAGAACAACGATGCCCGTAAACAGGCGATTAAACGTCACCTCGAATTCTTTAACACCCAACCGTTTGTGGCGGCGCCAATCCTCGGCGTAACCCTGGCGCTGGAAGAACAGCGCGCTAACGGCGCAGAGATCGACGACGGTGCTATCAACGGTATCAAAGTAGGTCTGATGGGGCCGCTGGCAGGCGTGGGCGACCCGATCTTCTGGGGTACGGTACGTCCGGTATTCGCGGCGCTGGGTGCCGGGATCGCAATGAGCGGCAGCCTGTTAGGTCCGCTGCTGTTCTTTATTCTGTTTAACCTGGTACGCCTGGCAACCCGTTACTACGGCGTAGCGTATGGTTACTCCAAAGGTATCGATATCGTTAAAGATATGGGTGGCGGCTTCCTGCAAAAACTGACGGAAGGGGCGTCTATTCTCGGCCTGTTTGTCATGGGGGCATTGGTTAACAAGTGGACACATGTCAACATCCCGCTGGTAGTCTCTCGCATCACCGACCAGACGGGTAAAGAGCACGTTACCACTGTCCAGACCATTCTTGACCAGTTAATGCCAGGCCTGGTGCCGCTGTTGCTGACTTTCGCCTGTATGTGGCTGCTGCGCAAAAAAGTTAACCCTCTGTGGATCATCGTTGGCTTCTTCGTCATCGGTATCGCTGGTTACGCTTGCGGCCTGCTGGGACTGTAATACTGTTGTACACTACCGGGGCCTATTGGCCCCGTTTTTTTATCTGGAGGATTAATGACAATCACGGATCTGGTACTGATTCTGTTCATCGCCGCACTCCTGGCCTTTGCGATATACGATCAGTTCATCATGCCCCGACGCAACGGCCCCACCCTGCTGGCAATTCCTTTGCTCCGGCGCGGTCGCATCGATAGCGTTATCTTCGTCGGGCTGATTGTCATTCTTATCTATAACAATGTGACCAACCATGGCGCACAAATAACCACCTGGTTATTAAGTGCACTGGCGCTAATGGGCTTTTATATTTTCTGGATCCGGGTTCCGAAAATCATTTTTAAACAGCAAGGTTTTTTCTTCGCCAATGTCTGGATTGAATATCGCCGAATTAAAGCGATGAACTTATCGGAAGATGGCGTACTGGTGATGCAATTAGAACAGCGCCGTTTATTAATCCGCGTTCGAAATATCGACGATCTGGAAAAAATTTATAAACTTCTCGTGTCAACTCAATAAGTTATAGATTTAGCCGAAGCTATGTTTAGTGTATTTTTAATAACCACACATAGCTTAGGCTATATTATTCCTTCTCTTATTTGTTATTTATTTTAACGTTTTATTGATATATAAATCTAAATGAAAATCGTTATCAACAATACAATACAATAATATATCCCAACAGTTGTTTTATATTCTCAAAATATGTTAAGGTTGCGCCCTCATTTGGGGAGTAGCCGATTTCCAGATTCCGGAAATGTACGTGTCAACATACTCGTTGCAAAACGTGGCACTTACGGACTGAACACCTTCAGTCAGGCGAGACCATATGCACATCAATCGCTATGCCTGCATGGGCGCTTCTTGTCGTTCATGTGTGCATGTTTGCTGGGGGCGGTGATGTGTTTTATGGATACCCCGGTCAGGACGTTGTCATGAATATCACTGCTACTGTTCTTCTTGCTTTTGGTATGTCGATGGATGCCTTTGCTGCATCAATCGGTAAAGGTGCCACCCTCCATAAACCGAAATTTTCTGAAGCCCTGCGCACTGGCCTTATTTTTGGTGCCGTTGAAACGCTGACGCCGCTGATTGGCTGGGGTATGGGCATGTTAGCCAGCCGCTTTGTTCTCGAGTGGAACCACTGGATTGCGTTTGTACTGCTGATATTTCTCGGCGGGCGAATGATTATTGAGGGTTTTCGTGGTGGAGACGATGAGGATGAAGAACCGCGTCGTCGTCACGGTTTCTGGTTGCTGGTAACTACCGCAATTGCCACCAGTCTGGATGCCATGGCGGTTGGTGTTGGTCTGGCCTTCCTGCAAGTTAATATTATTGCTACTGCACTGGCGATTGGCTGCGCCACCTTGATCATGTCAACATTAGGTATGATGGTGGGTCGCTTTATCGGTTCAATTATTGGCAAAAAAGCGGAAATTCTTGGCGGGCTGGTGCTTATTGGCATTGGCGTCCAGATCCTCTGGACGCACTACCACGGCTAATTTGTTCGTTGCCAGACGTGAATATTAAAGTCCGTCTGGCAATCAAATTCTTCTTTTGCCGCCAGCGTTTGCCAGACTTCTGGCTTGGCGCGCCAGGCAAACGGTGTCATCTGTAACAACGCAACGGCCTCATCTCCGCGCAGGCGCATCGGATAACACAATTCATCGCTCTGCTGTAATGTAAAACCTTCCAGTTGTTCCGTATGGAGCGCATGTAAATGTACTTCGTCGTAAATCAACCCCTTCAGCTCCATTAAATGTCGTGGTCCCGGGGTAGCGGTAATGACCCATCCTCCCGGTTTGACCACGCGCGCTAATTCTTCTGCTTTGCACGGCGCGTAGATACGGACAACGGCATCCATACTGGTATCAGAAAACGGCAGACGGTGGCTGGACGCGACACAAAAGGTAACCTGATGATAGCGTTTTGCAGCAGCCTTAATCGCGACCTTAGAGACATCCAGACCAAAAGTAGTCACACCTGGCAATGCATCGGCAAAAGCATGAGTGTAGTACCCTTCCCCACAGCCAATATCCAGTATTGCCGTTGCGTGCTCATCAAGACAATCACACAATTGAGCGACTATCGCATCACGAAGCGGCTGATAATGCCCGGCATCTAAAAATGTGCGCCGCGCTTGCATCATTTCCGCACTATCACCCGGATCGCGGGATCGTTTATGCTGAACGGGCAGCAAATTAACATATCCCTCTTTCGCCATATCAAATTGATGCCGTTTGGGACAGATATAGCTGTTTTTTTCAAGCGATAGCGGCTGATGACAAAGTGGACAGGAAAACGACATGACAACTCCGGCAGGATACTAAAGGCCGCAAGTGTAACGCGAATTGCGCGACGGGCAAATATCCGCAGGCAAGAGCGCGAATAAAACAAAGTAAAAAGCCTCGCATTTGGACGAGGCTTGATAGCGAGATTGAAGCGCGTTTACACTTCAGATCAGTGGTTTCGATCAGATTGCTGTTACGTTAACAGCTGCCGGACCTTTCTGGCCGTCCTGAATTTCGAACTCAACGTTCTGGCCTTCGGCCAGAGTTTTGAAGCCATTACCCTGGATAGCGGAAAAGTGTACGAATACATCTTTGCTGCCATCAGCCGGAGTAATGAAGCCAAAACCTTTAGACTCGTTGAACCACTTAACCTGACCTTTAATCTTTGCCATTTGAAAAATTCCTTAGATTGTTTTCTTCGCCCGCAGGCATTACAGAGATAAAACTGACACATTACTGCATGAGGCACTAATATAAGGCTCGGCAGAGAAGCGGTATTCAACGACAACGTGTTTACTCAGGACTTCTTTACTGAAAATGCCACACATAAACAGAACTGTACCTCGTTTAACCCGAAACTGTTATCACATACAACGTTAATTATGGCAAGCCATTTTTAAACATGTCTCGATCAGCCGCACAAATCTCGATACGCCTTCCACTTTTTTGCACATTTATGCAACGGAATACATGTCGATATATCGATGCACTTAACCATACCATTACAAACAGATACTTGATCTGATGTAGTTTCTAACATAGTTCAATAAGTTCAGTTCTTCCAGAGCAGCACTACAACTTATTACGCAATGCGAGCGATATCACTTTTTATGATATATAACGAATAAAATATTATATAAATTCACTCCATAAAACAGTCAGTTAACAACAAACTAGAGTACAATAAAGAAACTATACTTAAGGCATATTATTATTTTAAAATAAGAAAAATTGATGAAATACTAAAAAGTGAGAAGAGAAACGTTTCGCTAATAAACAATACCGTGATTGATCACAATTCCGATGTAAACATCCCAATAACTTAGCGGGGTAAATATCTTTTTCCGATATCGATGTTATGAAATAAATAACACGATAAATAATTGAAGTCAGACCAGAGTATTAATTTAAATCAATTGCACCACTATAGTGCATATATGAATGATAAGATGAGTAACCCGTTAACACCAGGGTTACTCAAATTTGAGGACGGATTACCGTTCAGCTACCAGGCGGATGATATCGTCATCTTCAGCCGCTTTTTGGTTCTCTGCAGCACTGGTATCTGTTTTTTCAGGTTCGCTTGCTTCGCACAAACGACGTAACAGCGCATTTTGCCGTTTTTGCTGATCCAGCAATGCCTCAAGAAGTTCAATCTGTTCGTTAGTCCGTGAACTGGCACGGTTGATGAAAAACCACAAGATGAGCCCAATAGCGAGAACTACCACCGATACAACCAAAGACGCAATGTTCATCACGCCTGAATTTACAACTTCGTTCATTTCACCACCTCTAAGTAGAGGCGCCATTCTACCACTGCCACACAGGAAGGAAATCTACCGTTGAAAAAATGATATCACCACGGGATAAATTGATTGATGGTACAAATTCCGTTGAAAAATTGTACGTCCTGATCGCACATCATATTGAACACCTGCGCCCATAGCAGCAAGCAAGCCAGCACAGCGACAACCAGAACGCCCCATCGAAACTTTTTCACTCCAGTCTCCGTTTAAACTACCTTATGTCATTAAACTATCATGCGTTAGTTAAACAGCGCCTAACTATGTCGATATTCGTGCTTTTTCGGAACTATACGCTTGCTTCAGCCCATATTACCGCTACGATTAGGCGAACAAAAAAGAGATGAGGTCATAATGCGATTCATTATTCGCACAATTATGTTGATAGCACTGGTATGGACAGGATTATTACTAAGCGGATATGGCGTTCTGATTGGAAGCAAGGAAAATGCCGCTGGGTTAGGTTTGCAATGTTCCTATCTGACCGCCAGAGGCACCAGCACGGTACAATACCTACACACTAAAAGTGGGCTTTTCGGAATAACAGATTGCCCGCTGTTACGTAAAAGCAATAACGTTGTAGATAATGGCTAAAGGCATAAATAACTACTTAAACCGAAGATAAAAAGTACATTCATCGCCATAGCGTACTATGTTACGCCATTTGTAACTTTATTTAACCCACGCGAAATACAGAACCTGTCTGAATATTATACAGACAGGTTCTTCCTCTAATCAGAACGGATAGTCGTGATACCCCATTTGAGAGGAAATTTTACGCGCCGCCGTATGCAGCATAGTCACGTACTCCTGCAAACGCTCCTCAGAAAAACGCAGGGTCGGGAAGGAAATACTCAAACCAGCAATAACCACGCCAAAGCGGTCAAATACCGGAACTGCGATACAGCGCAGCCCCTCCTCCTGCTCTTCGTTATCTTCGCCATAACCTTGCTCACGCACCAGATCCAACACCGGTAATAACGCTTCTGTGCTGGTAATGGTACGATCGGTACTGCGTTTATACTCAACGCCCTCAAGGATTTGCTTCACTTCATCACGATCGCGCCAGGCCAGCAATACTTTACCAATCGCAGTACTGTAAAGCGGATTACGACGACCAACCCGAGAATACATGCGCAAATTGTACATAGAGTCAATTTTGTGGATGTAAACAATGCTGTCTTCATCCAGCGCGCCAAGGTGGATGGTCTCTTTGGTCAGGCGGGAAAGCTCACGCATCTGGATATCTGCGCTACGAATAAGATCAACATTTTGTAACGCGCGGGCGCCCAGTTCAAACAATTTCAGGGTCAGCGAATATTTCTCTGACTCCCCTTCCTGCGCCACGTAGCCCAGGGTTTTCATGGTCTGTAAAAAGCGATAAACGGTGCTTTTTGACATCATGACGCGCTGTGACAGCTCGGTTATCCCTATTTCACGCTCTTCGCCCAGCGCCTGCAAAATGCCAAAAACTTTCAGTACAGAAGATACAGAATCAGGCTGTTTATCCAGATCTGCGTTAGCCATTTATCACCTCATTGCGAGTGTTTTATAAAAATCAGAACTGTTTTTTATTATAATTTCGTGCCAGGGTGGTCGCAATCCATCTTTTGCCGGTTAGTTACAATTCTGCGACATTCGCCGTGAATATCAGTGCTAGAATCATACCCCTGTTGATTATTACCAAAAGATATAAAATTCCTATGCCAAAAGTTCAGGCCGATGGTCTGCCGTTGCCTCAGCGATACGGCGCGATTTTAACCATTATTATTGGTATTTCGATGGCGGTCCTCGACGGCGCTATCGCTAACGTCGCCTTGCCAACAATCGCCACAGACCTTCATGCCACGCCAGCCAGCTCCATCTGGGTAGTGAACGCCTATCAAATTGCCATTGTCGTCTCTCTGCTCTCATTCTCGTTTCTGGGAGATATGTTTGGCTATCGACGTATTTATAAATGCGGATTGGTCGTTTTTCTGTTGTCTTCGCTGTTCTGCGCCCTTTCTGATTCGCTGCAAATGCTCACCCTGGCGCGTGTAATACAAGGTTTCGGCGGCGCAGCACTGATGAGCGTCAATACTGCACTTATCCGCCTGATCTACCCGCAGCGTTTTCTGGGTAGGGGGATGGGAATTAACTCGTTTATTGTTGCCGTCTCCTCGGCTGCCGGTCCGACAATTGCAGCGGCAATTCTTTCCTTTGCTTCCTGGAAATGGTTATTTTTAATCAACGTGCCGTTGGGTATTATCGCTCTGCTTCTGGCGATACGTTTTCTGCCACCTAATGGATCGCGTTCCAGTAAACCTCGTTTTGACCTGCCCAGTGCAGTAATGAATGCGTTAACCTTCGGCCTGCTTATTACTGCGTTGAGTGGTTTCGCTCAGGGGCAATCGCTGACGTTGATTGCAGCAGAACTGGCGGTAATGGTTGTCGTGGGTATATTCTTTATTCGCCGCCAGCTTTCTCTTCCCGTACCGCTGCTACCGGTGGATTTACTGCGCATTCCGCTGTTTTCACTTTCTATTTGCACGTCTATTTGCTCTTTCTGCGCACAGATGTTGGCAATGGTTTCTCTGCCCTTTTACCTGCAAACCGTGCTTGGGCGCAGTGAAGTAGAAACGGGTTTACTCCTGACGCCGTGGCCGTTAGCTACCATGGTGATGGCACCGCTGGCAGGCTATCTGATAGAGCGCGTACATGCAGGATTGCTGGGTGCTTTAGGTTTGTTCATTATGGCAGCGGGTCTGTTTTCACTGGTTCTGCTGCCCGCTTCTCCTGCGGATATCAACATTATCTGGCCAATGATCTTATGCGGCGCTGGATTTGGCTTATTTCAGTCCCCCAATAACCACACCATTATTACCTCCGCCCCTCGCGAACGTAGCGGTGGTGCCAGTGGCATGTTAGGTACAGCTCGTCTGCTTGGTCAGAGTAGCGGCGCGGCTCTGGTGGCTCTGATGTTAAATCAGTTTGGCGATAATGGTACGCACGTCTCGCTGATGACTGCGGCTATTCTGGCTGTGATTGCTGCCTGCGTCAGTGGGTTACGGATTACCCAGCCACGATCCCAGGCATAAAAAAAGCGCGTCGACCAGGACGCGCTTTTTAGCATTTACTTCATATTACTTCAGGTATTCACCGGTGCGCAGAGCTTCAATACGTTTATCCAGCGGCGGGTGAGTCATGAACAGCTCACTGAGCGATTTTGACTTACCGTTAATGCAGAAAGCCATCATGCTCGTTGCTTCTTGCGGCTCATAGCTGGTTTTAAGACGCTGCAGCGCGGCAATCATTTTTTCACGGCCAACCAGTTTCGCTGAACCCGCATCGGCGTGGAATTCACGATGACGCGAGAACCACATGGTAATAATGCTCGCCAGAATACCAAATACCAGTTCCAGCACCGTCGCGACTGCAAAGTAGATCAGCGGGTTACCGTTGCTCTCTTCACCTTCGTCACGGTTACCGCCCATGAAGCCAGCGGCCAGTTGCGCGAGAATACGAGAAATAAAGATAACGAAGGTGTTCACCACCCCCTGAATCAGCGTCATCGTAACCATATCACCATTGGCAATGTGGCTAATTTCGTGAGCGATTACTGCCTCGGCTTCATCCGGGCTCATGTTTTGCAACAAACCGGTGCTGACAGCAACCAGAGAGGCATCACGGCGCGCACCGGTTGCAAAGGCGTTGATATCCGGCGCATGGTAGATAGCCACTTGCGGCATAGCAATTCCAGCCTGACGCGCCTGGGTTGCAACAGTATTGATCAGCCAACGTTCCCTTTCGTTACGCGGTTGCTCGATCACTTCCCCGCCAACAGATCGTAATGCCATCCATTTGGACATCAGAAGCGAAACGAAGGAACCACCAAAACCGAACAGCAAGGCCATAATCATCAGCCCCTGAACGCTGCTCGACTGTATCCCTGTCAGGCTCAGTACCAGCCCGAAAACGACCATCACGGCCAGGTTCGTTAGCAGGAAGAGCGCGATTCGCATCATAATTTTCTTTTTACCTCAGTTTAACAAAACGCAATATGCGATACCCACATCGTATGGGCTACGTGACTATTTTCAAGTCCGGATAGCGCGTAAGTCACCAGAAAGACACAACTTTACATTTTGTAGCATCTGATTTACGGCATCTTGCCACTGTTAAAAAATCAGGCACAATTTCTTGTGCCTGATTGATGTTACTTGACGGGGGCGGGCTGTTCCGCAGGTCTGGCTTTTTCCAGACGCGCCAAATCAAGCGCGATGTTCACTGTTTCATCCAGATACGGATCTGGCTCCTTGTAATCTTTTGGCAGATCGTCCAGTTTCTTCAACTCCGGTTTTCCTTCGCGTTTAAAGCGATCGTTCAACCGCGCCAGACGCGTCGCATCATCTTCGTTATTCTCTTTTTCACGCACAGCGTAATTCAGAGAAACGATGTTGCGTTTGTCCTTCATGGCGTTGAAGCGAGCGATATCCTTCATGATGTTCTGGAACTCAGGATCCTTCGCGATACGCGCATTATGTTCCTTCAGCAACTCCGGTTCAAACGCCGTTAAGTCTCCAGATTTCACATAGGTTGCAGCGTCAATACTATCCCACGGTAGCGCGTTATCTTCGAATTTCTCACCGGTTTCCGTCTCTTCATTGCCCGTAGGCATGATGATATCTGGCGTTACGCCTTTACGTTGCGTACTGCCGCCGTTAACGCGATAGAATTTCTGGATTGTGTACTGTACTGAACCCAACGCCGGCCATTCAGGACGTAACATCTGATCGTAGATACGGTTCAGAGAACGATACTGCTGGACTGTGCCTTTACCAAATGTCGGTTCACCCACCACCAGCGCACGACCGTAATCCTGCATGGCAGCAGCAAAGATTTCCGAAGCCGAAGCACTGAAACGGTCAACCAGCACCACTAACGGGCCTTTATAGAAAACCTGACCGTCGTTATCGCTATCTTCGCGAACCTTGCCGTTGTTATCACGAACCTGCACAATCGGACCTGATGGAATAAACAGCCCAGAGAGCGATACCGCTTCAGTCAGCGCCCCCCCGCCGTTGCTACGTAGGTCGATAATGACACTGCTGACATTTTGTTTTTCCAGTTTCTGCAGTTGAACTTTGACATCGTCCGTCAAGCCAACATAGAAGCCCGGAATATCCAGCACACCGACTTTTTCTTTACCGACAGTCTTCACAGACATTTTAACTGCACGGTCTTCCAGACGAATACGTTCACGCGTCAGCGTTACTGTCCGGGTCTTAGTCCCTTTACCCGCAGGCAGAATTTCCAGACGAACCTTACTGCCTTTCGGCCCTTTGATTAAGGCAACGACATCATCAAGACGCCAGCCGATCACGTCAACCATCGGTTTACCGGTTTGTCCGACACCGACAATTTTGTCACCAACGCTGATAGCTTTACTCTTCGCTGCTGGCCCACCCGCCACCATTGAATTGATAACGGTGTAGTCATCATCCATTTGCAGTACTGCGCCAATACCTTCCAGCGACAAACTCATTTCAGTATTGAACTGTTCGGTATTGCGCGGAGAAAGGTAGTTGGTATGTGGGTCGATTTCGCGTGCAAACGCCGTCATTGCCAGCGAGAAAACATCTTCGCTGTTGGTTTGCGCCAGACGACGAATAGCAAATTTGTAGCGGCGAGCCAGGGTTTCACGAATTTCTTTATCCGTTTTACCTGCCAGCTTCAGGCTTAACTCGTCGAATTTAACTTTACTGTCCCACAGCGCGTTTAACTCGGCCTCGTTTTTCGGCCAGGGCGCTTTGCTGCGATCCAGGTTATAGGAATCGTTGCCGGTAAAATCCATCGGCTTTTCCAGTACAGACAACGCATACTGGTAACGTTCGAAGCGGCGTTTTTGCGCCAGATTGTAGAGATCGTAGAAAACGTCAAGTTTGCCGGTGCGAAGTTCATCGCCCAACTCGGTTTTCTTTTTCGCAAATTGTTCGACATCGCTTGCCAGCAGCACATTGTGGCTGTAATCAAGCAAGTTCAGGTAGCGGTCAAAGATTTTGGCCGAGAACGCCTGATCGAGATCGAACTGACGATAATGGGAACGGGTGAAGCGCGACGTTACGCGCTCACTCACAGTCGCATGCTGCGTCTCTTCCTTTAATACCGGAATTTGATCAGCACGCGTAATATCTTCTACTGCGAAGGTCTGGCCTGCTATTGCAAGCAGGCCAGCTAACGCGGTAAGCCTAAAAAACATGTTCATGCCTGGCCCGGCCTCCGTTTCAGAACACCAGGTGTTCTGCGCGCACAATCAAAGACATACCCGAATTCAGTTGGACGCGGACGCCGTCTTTGGTGATTTCTAATACGGTGGCATCCATCGCGTTTTGACCAGCTTTCACCTTCAGGGCTTGTCCGACAGTCAGAGCTGAAATGTCAGAAACCGGGGTATGCTGTTCTTCGCGAGGTGCTTTTACTGTTTTTGGCGCTTTCTCAGCCGGTTTTTGCGCGCGAGGTTTGCGCTCGGCGCCTTCTTTACGGCGTTGCGCGGCAGGACGTGGTTTACGTTCGCGGCGTGGTGCATCTTCTTTCTCACCAGCAGCTGCGGCAGCTTCGCGTTTTTTCGCTTGCTGTTCAGCGCGCTGAGCCTGAACGCGTGCTTTCGCTTCTTCAAGCTGTTTGCGAGCATGTTCTACATGCTGCTCGTCCAGCTCACCGCATGGGTTGCCGTCAAGATCGACACGCGTTGCGCCGGGTTTAACACCGTAAAGGTAACGCCAGCTCGAAGTGTAGAGACGTAAAGCGGATCGCAGTTGCGTTTTGCTCAGGTTCATTTCCCCGGCAACACGATCGACCAAATCCTGAAAAATACCGATTTTCAGCGGACGCGCTTCACCTTCCGCACTGAAACAGTGGGGAAAACGTTCGGCCAGAAACGCGATTACTTCTTTACTGCTATTCAACTTAGGTTGATTTTCCATGAAATTTCCTGATTACAACGGACGTAGCCAACAAGCGCAGGCATGAACAGGCGTCATTATAATGACGCCATCAGTAAATGCTACGTTATCCGTTGATTATCCTGCGACGCTCGCAAAGAATTTTTTGTAATCCGTCATTGCAAGCACCTTTTCAAGCTGTGCCACAAGCTGACGTAAGCCTTGCTCGTCCTCGTCTGTAAAGCGACCGAAGACGGTACTGTCGATGTCGAGAACACCAATAATCTGATTTTTCACCACCAGCGGCAGGACAATTTCAGAATTACTCGCCGCATCACAGGCAATATGCCCATCAAAGGCGTGAACATCCTCGATTCGTTGTACTTGATTGCGGGCAACCGCAGTGCCGCACACGCCGCGCCCGACGGGGATCCGTACACAGGCAATTTTGCCCTGAAATGGTCCGAGCACCAGCGTATCGTCCTCAAGCAAATAAAAACCGGCCCAGTTTACGTCTGCCAGACGTTCGTATAACAACGCGCTGGTGTTTGCCAGCGTTGCCAGAAAACTGGTCTCTCCCGCCATCAGCGCGTTAAAGTCGCGATTTAAATCCGCGTAAAATTCTGTTTTGTTCATTATATAATCACTTGGTTGTCTTACCTGGAACTGCCAGCCTATTAAAATAAGCATTAAATGCGTTAATGCTCAAGATCATTCCCATCATGGGTTAAGATTAATGTTAATTCTTATTACATTTGGCACGTCATGGCACTTAACACCCCGCAAATTACGCCAACAAAAAAGATAACAGTGAGCTCAATCGGCAAGGAACTGCCGCGTGGTGATTATCAACGTTGCCCGCAATGTGACATGCTGTTTAGCCTGCCCGAGATAAATTCTCATCAAAGTGCCTATTGTCCGCGCTGCCAGGCCAAAATTCGTGACGGGCGTGACTGGTCGCTAACGCGCCTGGCGGCAATGGCGTTCACCATGCTATTGCTGATGCCGTTTGCCTGGGGCGAACCACTGTTGCATATCTGGCTGTTAGGTATTCGTATTGACGCCAACGTCATGCAAGGCATCTGGCAAATGACCAAACAGGGCGATGCGATAACGGGGGCGATGGTCTTTTTCTGCGTTATTGGTGCCCCACTTATCCTCGTCACATCTATTGCTTATTTGTGGTTTGGCAACCGACTGGGGATGAACTTACGCCCGGTACTGCTGATGCTTGAGCGACTAAAAGAGTGGGTGATGCTGGATATCTACCTGGTCGGCATTGGTGTTGCTTCTATAAAGGTACAGGATTATGCCCATATCCAGGCGGGTGTCGGCTTATTCTCTTTTGTAGCGTTGGTGATTTTAACGACGGTGACGTTGTCACATCTTAATGTTGAACAGCTGTGGGAGCGATTTTATCCTGAACGCCCTGCCACGCGCAGGGACGCGAAACTACGTGTTTGCCTGGGGTGTCACTTTACCGGCTATCCTGATCCGCGCGGTCGCTGCCCCCGCTGCCATATCCCGCTTCGCCTGCGTCGTCATCATAGTCTTCAAAAATGTTGGGCGGCGTTGTTGGCTTCAGTCGTCTTGTTGTTACCAGCTAACCTGTTGCCTATCTCGATCATTTATCTGAACGGTGGACGACAAGAAGATACGATTCTTTCCGGCATCATGTCGCTGGCAAACAGCAACATTGCGGTCGCCGGAATTGTGTTTATCGCCAGTATTCTGGTGCCGTTTACCAAAGTGATTGTGATGTTCACTTTATTATTGAGCATTCATTTTAAATGCCAACAAGGATTACGCACGCGAATACTGTTACTGCGAATGGTGACCTGGATTGGTCGCTGGTCGATGCTCGATCTGTTTGTCATTTCTTTAACTATGTCGCTGATCAATCGCGATCAGATCCTCGCTTTTACTATGGGACCGGCTGCGTTTTATTTCGGCGCAGCGGTTATTTTAACTATTCTTGCAGTGGAATGGCTGGACAGCCGCTTACTTTGGGATGCACATGAGTCAGGAAACGCCCGCTTCGACGACTGAAGCGCAGATTAAAACTAAACGCCGTATCTCACCTTTCTGGCTGCTGCCGTTCATCGCGCTAATGATTGCCGGTTGGCTGATTTGGGACAGTTATCAGGATCGGGGGAACACCGTCACCATCGACTTTATGTCGGCGGATGGCATTGTCCCTGGCCGCACACCTGTTCGTTATCAGGGTGTTGAAGTCGGAACCGTTCAGGATGTCAGCCTTAGCGATGATCTTCGTAAGATTGAAGTCAGGGTCAGCATCAAGTCCGATATGAAAGATGCGCTGCGCGAAGAGACGCAGTTCTGGCTGGTGACGCCAAAAGCCTCTCTAGCAGGTGTTTCCGGACTGGATGCACTGGTTGGGGGTAACTATATCGGCATGATGCCAGGCAAAGGCAAAGAGCAGGATCACTTTGTCGCCCTCGATACCCAACCGAAATATCGGCTGGATAATGGTGATCTAATGATCCACCTACAGGCTCCCGATCTTGGTTCGCTGAATAGTGGTTCGCTGGTCTATTTTCGCAAGATCCCGGTGGGACGTGTCTACGACTATGCGATCAATCCCAATAACCAGGGCGTGGTGATTGATGTCCTGATTGAGCGGCGTTTTACCGATCTGGTGAAAAAAGGGAGTCGCTTCTGGAACGTTTCTGGCGTTGATGCCAATGTCAGTATCAGTGGCGCGAAAGTGAAACTGGAAAGTCTGGCTGCGCTGGTTAACGGTGCGATTGCCTTCGATTCGCCGGAAGAGTCGAAACCCGCCGAAGCGGAAGATACCTTTGGTTTGTATGAAGATCTCGCCCACAGCCAGCGTGGGGTAATCATAAAACTGGAACTGCCGAGCGGTGCCGGATTAACCGCCGACTCAACACCGTTAATGTATCAGGGTCTGGAAGTCGGACAACTGACGAAACTGGATTTAAACCCAGGCGGCAAAGTCACCGGAGAAATGACCGTAGATCCCAGCGTCGTAACGCTGTTACGGGAAAATACCCGCATCGAATTACGCAACCCGAAATTATCCCTCAGCGATGCGAATCTCAGCGCCCTGCTCACGGGCAAAACCTTCGAACTGGTGCCGGGCGATGGTGAGCCACGCAAGGAGTTTGTCGTTGTGCCTGGCGAGAAAGCCCTGCTGCATGAACCTGATGTTCTGACGCTGACCCTGACCGCGCCGGAAAGTTACGGTATTGATGCCGGTCAGCCACTCATTCTGCATGGTGTGCAGGTCGGTCAGGTAATTGAACGTAAACTCACCAGCAAAGGCGTCACCTTTACCATCGCCATTGAACCACAGCATCGCGAGCTGGTAAAAGGCGACAGCAAATTCGTCGTCAACAGCCGTGTGGACGTAAAAGTGGGACTAGACGGCGTCGAGTTTCTCGGTGCCAGCGCCTCTGAATGGATCAACGGAGGGATACGTATTCTGCCGGGCGATAAAGGCGAGATGAAAGCCAGCTATCCGCTGTATGCCAATCTGGAAAAAGCCCTGGAAAACAGCCTTAGCGATTTGCCCACCACGACCGTGAGTTTGAGTGCAGAAACATTACCAGACGTGCAGGCGGGATCGGTAGTGCTGTACCGTAAGTTTGAGGTTGGCGAAGTCATCACCGTGCGCCCACGGGCTAACGCCTTTGATATCGATCTGCATATTAAGCCGGAATATCGCAACCTTCTGACCAACAACAGCGTGTTCTGGGCAGAAGGCGGGGCGAAAGTTCAGCTTAATGGTAGCGGCCTGACCGTACAGGCTTCGCCACTTTCACGGGCGTTAAAGGGTGCTATCAGCTTCGATAACCTCAGCGGCGCCAGCGCCAGCCAACGTAAAGGCGATAAGCGTATTCTTTATGCATCAGAAACGGCGGCTCGTGCGGTCGGCGGACAGATTACGCTCCACGCTTTTGATGCCGGAAAACTGGCGGTCGGTATGCCAATTCGCTACCTCGGTATTGATATCGGGCAAATCCAGACGCTGGATCTGATAACCGCACGTAATGAAGTACAGGCAAAAGCGGTGCTCTATCCGGAATATGTCCAGACTTTCGCTCGCGGTGGTACACGCTTTTCGGTGGTCACACCGCAGATTTCGGCAGCCGGCGTTGAGCACCTTGATACCATCCTCCAGCCGTATATCAATGTCGAACCCGGTCGTGGAAATCCTCGCCGCGACTTTGAATTACAGGAGGCTACCATTACCGACTCTCGTTACCTGGATGGCTTAAGCATTATTGTTGAAGCGCCAGAAGCCGGATCGTTAGGCATCGGTACACCGGTACTATTCCGTGGTCTGGAAGTGGGTACGGTCACTGGAATGACGCTGGGTACACTATCGGATCGGGTGATGATTGCGATGCGCATCAGTAAACGCTACCAGCACCTGGTGCGGAACAATTCCGTCTTCTGGTTGGCATCGGGCTACAGTCTGGACTTTGGTCTTACGGGCGGCGTAGTGAAAACCGGTACATTTAACCAGTTTATCCGTGGCGGGATCGCCTTTGCCACTCCGCCTGGTACTCCGCTGGCACCGAAAGCCCAGGAAGGCAAACACTTCTTGTTGCTGGAAAGCGAACCGAAAGAGTGGCGTGAGTGGGGAACCGCGCTACCCAAATAATGCGCACTGCTCCGGCGTACCTGCGCCGGAGCGTTTATGCTAAACTGCGCGCCTGTTTTTTTGCCAGTGGTACATGCTCGTGGCCCAACATACCGTTTATTTCCCGGACGCCTTTCTGACGCAAATGCGTGAAGCAATGCCTTCGACGCTCTCTTTTGATGATTTTCTCGCCGCCTGTCAGCGCCCGTTGCGCCGTAGCATTCGCGTTAATACGCTGAAAATCTCCGTTGCAGATTTCCGGCAATTAACCGCTCCTTATGGCTGGACGCTAACGCCGATCCCGTGGTGTGAAGACGGTTTCTGGATCGAACGTGACGATGAAGACGCATTGCCGCTGGGCAGTACCGCTGAACATTTGAGTGGCTTGTTTTATATTCAGGAAGCCAGTTCAATGTTACCGGTTGCTGCATTGTTTGCCGATGGTAACGCCCCAAAACGGGTGATGGATGTCGCTGCTGCTCCGGGTTCAAAAACTACGCAAATTGCCGCACGGATGAATAACGAAGGGGCGATCCTTGCCAACGAGTTTTCCGCCAGCCGGGTTAAAGTGTTGCACGCCAATATCAGCCGCTGTGGCATCAGTAATGTTGCGCTCACGCATTTTGATGGCCGCGTGTTTGGTGCGGCATTGCCAGAAATGTTCGATGCTATTTTGCTGGATGCCCCCTGCTCCGGCGAAGGCGTGGTGCGTAAAGATCCCGATGCGCTGAAAAACTGGTCACCAGAAAGCAATCAGGAGATCGCAGCCACCCAGCGAGAACTGATCGACAGTGCCTTTCATGCATTACGTCCTGGCGGTACGCTGGTTTACTCGACCTGCACCTTAAACCGGGAAGAAAACGAAGCCGTTTGCCTGTGGCTGAAAGAGACTTACCCCGACGCAGTAGAGTTTTTACCGCTGGGCGATCTATTCCCTGGCGCGGACAAGGCGCTGACCGAGGAAGGCTTTTTGCACGTCTTCCCACAAATTTATGATTGCGAAGGTTTTTTCGTTGCTCGTCTGCGTAAAACTCAGGCGATTCCCGCGTTGCCTGCGCCGAAATATAAAGTGGGCAATTTCCCGTTTACCGTAGTGAAAGATCGCGAAGCCGGACAAATTCATCAGGCGGCTGCGAGTGTCGGCTTAAACTGGGATGAAAACCTGCGCCTCTGGCAGCGCGATAAAGAAATCTGGTTATTCCCGGTGGGCATTGAAGCGTTGATAGGTAAAGTCCGATTTTCCCGTCTGGGGATTAAACTTGCTGAAACGCATAACAAAGGTTATCGCTGGCAGCATGAAGCTGTCATTGCCCTTGCTTCAGTCGCCCATGCTAACGCGTTTGAACTGACACCACAGGAAGCGGAAGAGTGGTATCGCGGGCGCGACGTCTACCCACAAACCGCGCCAACTACGGATGATGTGCTGGTCACCTTCCAACATCAGCCAATCGGTTTAGCCAAACGTATTGGTTCACGGCTGAAAAACAGTTACCCACGGGAGCTGGTGCGCGACGGGAAACTTTTTACCGGTAAAGCCTGACCGCACACAAAAAAGCGCACTTTTTGACTGGCGAATCTGACTGCCTTGACTAGGCTGAAAAATGGTACGACCGAACTGGTCGTACCACAATCGGCACTTAAATGGAGAGCACGAAGATGAAAACCAGTGTACGCATAGGCGCTTTTGAAATCGACGACGGCGAGTTAACCGGCGAATCGCCTGGTGACCGAACGTTAACCATCCCCTGTAAATCTGACCCGGATTTATGTATGCAACTTGATGCCTGGGACGCCGAAACCAGCATCCCAGCCCTGCTAAACGGCGAACACTCTGTCCTTTACCGTACCCGCTACGATCAAAAGTCTGATGCCTGGATTATGCGTCTTGCCTGATCCAAAAAGAACCCGTCGGCATGACGGGTTATTTATCCTGGTTATTTCCCCCGTTGTAAAATCTCCCCTAAACTTAACGGTACGGCACCGCACTTCGAGGATGAAATGTTCGCGCTGGTACTTTTTGTTTGCTATCTGGACGCTGGCTGTGACGATATTGTGGTTGATATCTACAATACGGAACAGCAGTGCCTCTATTCAATGGACGATCAACGGATCCGTCACGGAGGCTGTTTTCCGATTGAGGATTTTATTGATGGTTTCTGGCGACCTGCACAGGAGTACAGTGACTTTTAATTATTGCAGTTGCACAAGAGTCAACTCACCTCCGAAGACGGCGCCGGTATCAATATAATGCAAGTTACCGATATCCACGCGATGCCGTAAGGGCGTATGCCCAAACCAGAAATGATCGGCACCTGTAATTCCCTGCCCTTTTTGCCCCCCACGCAATCGCGATCGACTCCACAACACCTGATGCAGATCGACTTCCTTATGCCACTCATAAATATCGTTGGGGTAATCCGCATGGGCGATGACATGCAATCCGCTACTACAGCTTAATTCAATTATCCACGGCAAAGACCAGCATTTTTCCAGCACGATTCTCGCCTGCTCGCATTGGCGCTCGGTCAGTGCAGCAAACCAGTCGCCACCATTCATAAACCACAAAGACATCTGCTGTGAATCCAGCGCATCCATCGCCATCTGCTCATGATTGCCTCTTACCGCTCTGATCCAGCGTTGTTCCAGTAATTGCAGGCAACGCAAACTCTCCGGGCCACGATCGATAACGTCACCAACCGAGATCAGCAAGTCTTGCCACGGGTCAAACCGGCAGTGCCACAATTTCTTACGCAGTTGCGCCAGGCAGCCATGAATATCCCCCACCAGCCAGATATGTCGCCACGGACTGCCATCAATCTTCTGATAGATGTGTCTTGCCTGTTTCATCAATTCTTTACTCCCGCGCGAAAGATCACATTATCTTAACAAAAATGTTAAAAAAGCCTGGACTGAAGCAGTAGAGTGTGTGTTATGGTTGATGGTAAAGTCAGTGCAGTAAAAGCTGTGATGTAATCATCAAACTGGCTTTATAGATAAAAAGAGACCGAATACGATTCCTGTTTTCGTCAACAAACAAAAAACCCTTTTAAATTAATGTGTTAAGCAAAATTACGCTCATCTTTTAATCCCAAACACGTACCATTGCATATTAATGCATTCAATTAGTTACCATTTTTTTCGAGTTTTTTAGAGAAAATTTCGGGACTATTTCAGACCAATCCAGGCAGAAATAAGCAATCTATGAGTTGAATAATTTCTCAACAATTATGTAAGATTATTTCCGGCTGACTTTCATTCAGTTTCGCATTATCGAACGTACGTCAGCCATCTGCGGCACGTTCTTGCATACGACGTGCCGCAGCTTCTGTTATTCCACTATAAAATTCCTAACCGAATTCAAATCCTCCAGACTATTCAGCTCTTCCTTCAGCTCCCGCTGACGGCGATAAATCTCGTCATTGCGATCGACCTGTG